>CAXNDB010000057.1:0-5852 GCA_964201025.1 Rickettsiales bacterium UBA1997
CGGTTTCATAGTGAGTTGTTTCGCCACGAATTACACAACCAAGTGCTACAAATCCAACAAATTTTTGCGTCTCTTTAGCGATTGAAATTGCACAAGGAATTTCTAAAGCGCCTTTTAAGGTTAAGACTTCATATTCAAAATTATTTTCAACTATTTGATTAATCGCACCATCCAAAAGCATTTTTGAAATATGTTCATAAAAAACTGCTTGAACAATTAAAATTTTTTTCATTGTTTTTTTAAAAAAAATTGAAATATGGTGTTATAAATTAAAATCGAAATTGTTATTAAAGACAAATGTTAAATATTTTCAACCTATTTTTATTTTTATTAACTTTATGGTTCGTTTTCATGTTTGTTGGACATGATTTTTCGATACCATTTCTCATATTCGGCATTATTTCTTCAATTATAATTTCCACTATTTCTTATCAGTTAAAACTTATAAATAATAAGAGCGAATTACTTTATCTTAGCCTAGGATTTTATCGTCATTTTATCGGAATTTATATTAAAAATTTTTTTAAATCGATGAATTTAATTCTTGATTTAGCCGTTAATCGCAAATCGCTTCATCCAACCATTCATCGCGTAAAGTTTTTGGATAATTATCGCTTTAATCCCGCTTTATTAATTTCAAGTTTTAACATGAGTGCGGGATTATTTACCATCGCCACCGAAGATGACGAAATCTTGATTCACACCATTCACGAAGATTATTTTTATGATTTCGATTTATTGAAAAATGTTACAAATTTGAATAATGTTAATGATGATAATTTAGTTTAATTTATGTCAAAAATTTTAGAAAAAATTTTACAATTAAAAACCGAAATAGCCAAGCATGATGAGGCTTATCATGGCAATGATAATCCAATAATTTCTGACGCTGAATATGATGAATTAAGAAAAAAATTAGCAGAATATCAACAAAATTATCCACAATTTTTTTCCTCCGAAGAAGAAAAAATTGGAGCCAAATCTCTCGATATATTCAATAAAATCAAGCATTCCAAGCCTATGCTTTCTTTAGCAAATGGTTTTAGCGAAGAGAGTATAATTGATTTTATTGAAAAAATTGAACGCTTTCTTGGACTTGAAAAAAATTCTCAAGAACTAGATAAATCAACACTTCAAACCGATTTATTCTCAACAAATATTTCAACAAATTTATCAAAAAATAATTTAAATTTTTTTAGCGAAACCAAAATTGACGGTCTATCTTTTAGTGCTCGCTACGAAAATGGTATTTTAAAATATTGTGCGACTCGAGGCGATGGCTTTGAAGGCGAAGATGTGACAGCAAATGTTAAAATGATTAAAAATTTTCCACAAATTTTGACAACCGCAAATCCGCCAAAATTTTTAGAAGTTCGCGGTGAAATTTACATGGGCAAAAAAGATTTTTTTAATCTAAATAAAACTCAAGAGCAAAAATCTGAAAAAATTTTTGCTAACCCGCGCAACGCTTCAGCTGGATCTTTACGCCAACTCGATCCGCAAATTACCGCCCAAAGAAACTTAAGTTATTTTACTTATTCTTTGGGTGATTTTTCTGATGATTTTATTTGCGAATCGCAACAACAATTACATAAAAAATTACAAGAATTAGGTTTTTTAACCGAACCAAATTCAAAATTATGTAAAAATATTGAAGAGTTGATGAAGCATTACCAATCGATAGTCGACAATCGTTTCGAATTGGATTATGATTTGGACGGCATGGTTTATAAAGTTAATGATTTTATTCTTCAAGATCGTTTAGGATTTATCGCTCGCAGTCCGCGATTTGCCATAGCTCATAAATTTCCATCGATGAAAGCTAAAACTAAAATTAAAGATATTATTATTCAAATCGGTAGAACTGGAGCACTTACTCCCGTTGCCATTCTCGAAAGTATAAATATCGGCGGAGTCGTGGTTTCACGCGCAACTCTTCACAATCAAGATGAGATTTTACGCAAAGATATTCGTATTGGCGATATCGTTTCCGTACAAAGGGCAGGTGATGTTATTCCGCAAGTTTTAGAAGTTGATTTAAGCAAAAGAAATGGCGATGAAAAATGTTTTGAATTTCCGCATTTTTGTCCAATTTGCTCGGCAAAAATTATAAAAAATAATGAAGATGTGGTGCTTCGTTGTAGTGGTGGCCTAGCTTGCGAAGCTCAATTAATTGAAACTCTAAAACATTTCGTTTCCAAGGATGCTTTTGATATTTTGGGACTTGGTAAAAAACAAATTGAAAATTTTTTTAAAGAAGATCGCATTCGCTCTTTTGCCGATATTTTTACGCTTGAAGAAAGAGAAAAATCAAGTCTCGAACCTTTAATTGCCAAAAATGGTTGGGGCGAAAAATCGGTCGAAAATTTATTTTTTGCCATCAATCAAAAGCGTCAAATTGATTTAGATAAATTCATTTATGCAGTTGGCATTCGTCATGTTGGCGAGACTACAGCCAAAACTCTCGCAAATCATTTTTTAAATGTTGAAAATTTTATTAATTTTTGTAAAAAATTTGCTAAATTTTCTGATTTAGAGTTGGGGAAAATTAATTCTTCACCCGAATTTTCTGAATATTTTGAGTTTATTTCAATCGATGGCATTGGTGATAAAATGGCGCAAGCAATTTTAGATTTTTTTCGCGATGAAAAAAATTTAAAAATGATTGAAGATTTGTTAATTCACTTAAAAATTAATCCGCTAAAACCAAAAATTAATAATTCGCCATTGGCTGGAAAATCAATAGTTTTCACCGGTAGTTTACAAAAAATGAGTCGAGCTGAAGCTAAAAAAATTGCCGAAGATTTAGTGATGAAAGTTTTGGGAGCGGTTTCGAGCAAAACCGATTACGTTGTTGCCGGAGAAGATTCAGGCTCTAAGCTAAAAAAGGCTCAAGAATTAGGAGTAAAAATATTAAATGAGGAAGAATGGCTAAATTTAATTTCTTAGTTAAACTATTAAAAAAATTGGCAATTTTGTTAATAAAATTTTATCAAAGATTTTTAACTTTTTTTTTAGGATCGCATAATTGTCGATTTGCTCCCTCATGTTCAAATTACATGATCGAAGCCATTGAAAAAAAGGGGCTAATAAAAGGAATTTATAAAGGTTTTGTAAGAATTTTAAAATGCCATCCATTTTCAAAAAAATCGGGATTTGATCCGGTTGAATAACATTAACATAACAATTTTTGATTTATAAAATAATTCGATGATAAAATTTTTAAAATCTCTTTTTATATTTCTGCTTTTTTTTAATAACTCTGAAGGCTTTGCCCAATTCGTTCCAAATTTTATTGAAATGCAACAACAACTTCAAAATGAAATACGAAAAATCGACATTGAATCGCTTGGATTAGATAAAACCGAAAAACCTCAACCTTCAAATCAAGAAAAACCTCAAGAGACTCAAAAAAATATGGTTGATAAAATGACCGTAATCGAAGAAAAAAATATTGAAGAATTAACCAAAAAAAACACTCAAAAAACTGAAACAAAAAAGGTAATTGAGAGTGCGAATAATAAATCCTTAACTAAAAAAAAATTATCTAAAAAAAGGGTCAAGAAAATAAAAAAAATTAACAAAAATGCAGAAAATTTAGTAGAAGAAAATTCTGATGATAAACAAGTAGGAGAAGGTGCTACGAGTAAATCAAATAACAAAAAAAACCAATTAAGATTAGAGTTGGAAAATCAAGAACGAATAAATCTCAATGAAAAAAAACAACAAGAAAAATTACAAAAATTTGAGGAATTAAAAAACTTTTATTTATTTGATTTAATTGAAAAAGATGATCCTTGGGATGAAGATTTTGACAATGAGGAAAAAATCATTCCCAAAAGAAAAGAATTAGCACCATTTGCACTTGAAGAATTACCACCTTTGCCAATTTTAAATCGTAGTCGAACTAACGAAAATTTTCATATTCCTTTTGTTTATACGCCAAAAGAATATATCGACATAATGTTCTCTGCAATTTCAATGGGCAGTATCTCTTATTTTAACGAATCTTTTAAATATGTTTTAAATCCCAATATAACCAACGATCAGGGTGACACTATTTTAACATATGCGCTTTTTTTGAAAAAATATTCGGTAATTTCTTCGGTTTTAGCAAAAGGAGCTGATCCAAATTTACCAAATAAACTTGGTCATACTCCATTTTCAATTGCGATTGAATTGGTTGATTTTAAAGCACTAGAATTGTTGGAAAAAAATAATGCAGATTTACATTATAAAGATGCTTTTGGTAGAACATATTTAATGCATGCTTCTCGAGTTGGTTTTTTACCTGCGGTAGATTTATTAATTAAAAATAATGTCGGTATAAATGATATGGATGATGATGGTTTTACCGCGTTATCAATTGCTTATAGGCATAGGAAAGAGTTGGTTGTACAGT
The DNA here is from genome assembly GCA_964201025.1 of Rickettsiales bacterium UBA1997. GTDB lineage: Bacteria > Pseudomonadota > Alphaproteobacteria > Rickettsiales > UBA1997 > CAILUF01. Next base: position 4,403 of record CAXNDB010000057.1, read on the forward strand.
ATTTATTAAAAAATGGTGCTAAAACGTGGATTGAAAAAACTTACAACCCACAAAAAAAATATTTTATTAACGATTTAAATAATCGCTGGAAACAATAAAAATTATTTTGAGACAGTGTAAAATTTTTTACTGATTAATAATTTTAATACTATAATTTTGAGTATATAAATTTACAAAAAATAATGAGCATAAAAAATATAACAATTCAGAATCAATTACAACAATTGCAACTAAACGATGTCGAACTCGAAGACCCTTCTTCGTTCAATGTTTTTAGAAAAAAAATAGTAATTTCATTCGTGATAATCTTACTATTTTTTGCATATAGCGACAAAATTTGGGCCCAGATAGAAGGTCTCTACAACTCATCGACTGAGCAGTTTGCCGGCATTTCAACTTTAATGTCAGCCACCGCTAATAATGATATTGATGGAGTAAGATTTTTTAGTAAAGCTGGTGCTTCGATAATAAATCAACGCAATAAAGGTGGAGCTACATCACTTCATATCGCTTGTCGCGAAGGTAATTTTGAGATTGTGAAAATTTTAATTGATAATGGTGCTAACGTTAACATTATTGATAACGAAGGCTGGAGCCCGTTGATGAGAGCATCATTAGCTGGCAAACAAGATATCGTTGAAATTCTTTTAAAAAACGGTGCCAAAGCCCAATTATTAAATTCGCTTAATGAAGGTGCTTTAGTTCACGCCACCACCTCAAAATGTTTAGAATGTATTAATCAAATTATTGAAAATGGCAATTTAATAAAAACCATGGATACTTTAGTTCTAAAAAGTCAAATTGCCGATGCTTTTTTAGTGGCTAGAAGTCAAGAAAACTCTCGCTCGCAAGGCGTTTTAGAATCATTCTTGGATTATGTTTCTAAAATGTCACCGCTAGTAATAAAAAATTCCACCACCGTTGAACAAGATATCCTTCCGATCATTCCAAATCAAACTAAAATTGGCAATTCAAGATTAAATAAATTTTCTAAAAATTACATATTAAAAAATCAAGATAACGAAACTCTTACACCAGAGCAACAAAACGTTTACGGAGTTTTGGAAGATCCAAATCTTCCCGCCATATCTAAGAAAAATAACGTGAAAGAATCTGAAGTTTTTGAACAAAATATTCCGTTAAATAATGAACAATATATACCAAATCCGATTCAATCAATAACTCCAAAAAAATATAAATTTAAAACAAATGAAAGCGGTAAAACTTTGTCCAAAAATTTACCAGAAATTGCAAACATACCAACGAATACACCAACGAATATACCAGCAAATATTCAACCAAAAGAGCCAACAAATACCAATAAAAAAATCAAATATTCTTCAATTATTTCCGAAGAAAAAAATGCAACAAAGAAGCAAATTTTCAAACCAAAAACAGAAGTAAAAATATTTAAATTTAAAACTGGAAAACAAAGTTTAAAACCCGAAGA
>CAXNDB010000058.1:0-5785 GCA_964201025.1 Rickettsiales bacterium UBA1997
ATAAAATTGTTATTTTCATGAATAATTAATTAGAATTAAAATTAATTTTATTTTAACTTAAGAAATTTAAAATAAAGTCTTTAAATTAAAAAATATTTTTACTTAAAAATCACTTTTATGAAAATTGCAATTTACCCCGGAACCTTTGACCCAATTACCTTTGGACATATTGATATCATCAAAAGAGCATCGCAACTTTTTGATCATCTTATTATCGCTTCCGCCAAAGATTCAAATAAAAATCCATTATTTTCTTTGGATGAAAGGGTTGAATTAATTCAATATGAAATTAAAAATTTGAACTTAGAAAATCAAGTTTCGGTAGAAAAATTTGAAGGTTTATTGGTTGAATTTGCCAAGCAAAAAAATGCTAAAATAATTATTCGTGGTTTGCGAGCAGTTTCTGATTTTGAATATGAATTTCAAATGTTTGGTATGAATTCAAAGCTAGAGCCTCAAATACAAACTATTTTCTTGCCAGCTTCAGAAAATCATCATTTTATCGCTTCAAAATTAGTAAAAGAAGTGGCACGCTTGCGAGGTGATATTTCAAAATTTGTTTCAGCAAATGTGGTTGAAGCTTTGAATAAAAAAATCAAAAATAATGCTTGAAAATAAAATTTTAATTTTAGCAGACGAAAGAATTGGTACTTACTCTCAAGCGGTTGCACTTGCAAAAGAATCAGGGCTTGATTATGAAATAATTTTTCTCGAATATAATTTTCTAAAAATAATTCCTAATTTATTTTTTTCGCGATCGTTAATTCGATTAAAAAAAACTTCGATTAAAAAACTTCAAGCTTTAAATTATATTCCAAAATATATAATTTCCGCTGGCAGAAAATCGGCGCCAATTGCCATTTTTTTGAAAAAAAATTACAATTTTTTGCCAAAAATTATTCAAATAATGCGCCCCGAAATTAATTTTAATCAATTTGACTTCGTTATCGTGCCAGAGCATGATGAGCCCAAATCGCCCTACCCTAAAAATTTAATTTTATCGGTCGGTGCTTTGACGAAAATTGAAAAAAATTTTGAACAAAAAAATCATCAAGAATTTTTAAATCAATTGCAAAATTATCCAAAACCAATTATCGCTTTATTAATTGGCGGAAGTTCTAAAAAAACTAAATTTTCCTTAAAAAGTGCCGAAGAATTAATCAATCAAGTTTTGTTGATTAAAAAAAATATGAATGCCACTTTGATTATTGCTAATAGCCGACGCACAGACTTTGAAATTAATAATTTTATCAAGAAAATTGCTGAAAAAAATTGTATTTTTTTTGATTATAATGAAGAAAAAAATAATAATTCTTTTGCTTTAATTCTTAATTCCGCAGATTTTTTTGTAGTTAGTGGCGATTCGGTTTCGATGATTTCCGAATGTTGCTCAACTGGAAAGTCAGTTTTTATTTTTGATGACGGCATAATTTCTTCAAAAAAGCATCAAAAATTTCATAAAATTTTAGTTGCAAAAAATTATGCTAAATTTTTTGCTAAAAAATATCAAGAACTCAATAATTTCAATCCCCCAAAGCTCGAAGAAGTAAAAAGAATTTGTAAGTTAATTTTTTAATAATTTTTGTTGATAATATCCTTTAAAATTTTATAATATTCTTTACTGGTTTTTTCATAAAAATTTTTAAATATTATAACAAAAGTAACTTCAAGAAACACAATTTTATCAAAATTTACTACTCCCAAAAGATTTTTAGGGCGAATATTTTTGTTATTCGCAATTGTCCTTTTTTCATGTGATGAAAATGCCACTTGCATTGAAGCCGATGATTTTGGAGATTTGGAAAGAGAAATTATAGAAGTAAGTTCCTCAGATACTTTTAAATGCACTGTTAGCACAGCTTATAAAGATGGAAATAAGTATAAAGATGATTTACTAAGCGATATTACTAAAGTAAACCCAACTTTAAAAGAATGCTTAACTACTAATGTTCATATTAATGCCAACAAAATTGATGCAGAGGAAATTAGGGCTCTTTTTGGAGAGGCTTCTTCCAGTAGTAATTTAAAGGGATGTCAAGACTATTTAACAAGATCATCTGAAACCAATGCTTTAACCGCTGAAACAAACAAAAATTATACAGATTATTGCGAAACTTTTTGTGAAAATTTATGTAGCACTGAATCAATTGGTAACGATGCTTCACCTTGGATAGCCAACACTCCAAGAAAAGAAAATTCAGATATTGGAGTTAATATAACGCCGGGAAGCAAAATATCGGTTATTATTCAAGAGGGTATGATAAGTTTGCCAATAACTACATTAAGTCCGATTTTTTACACATTTGATCCACATAATTTTAGCCCAAATGAAGTACGTCCTCTACCATCCATTTCTACTGGATCACAATATGATATAGTATTTAGTGGCGATTATTTTGATAATTCTGGTACCACCAATTCTTTAGCCGTCCCTGATGGTTATGCTGGATGTGGAGCTTCTCCAACATCTTATACCAGACCACAACAACCAACGGTTGGTAATAATAGAATAAAATATGATTCTCTTTGCGGTCCTTATAATCCTACTACATTTGCTCAGGATTCATTAATTTTTGCACGAAGAAATATTATTTATTTTGAGCCATCGCCAAACCAAAATGCCCAATTATCTCCCGTCAATGCTGATCACAACTTATGGTCATGTTCTGAAAATTTTCCAAATGATAAAGCAAAAATCAAATGCGGTAAAGGCACTGATCCTTTCGTTGACGATAATAAAATTGGAACTTCTAGCAAAAACATTATAAAAAATGGTGGATTTATAAGAGCAAATGATGAAGTTTTTGTAATAAAAGATGAAATAATTAAAAATATTCCCGCTTCATCAACGACACCAATTATTTTTTCCACAGATGATTTGGGTAATTCAGGCGTTGATGTTTTTGTAGATTTAAAAACTGATTGCGAAAATCACTTATTTACTCTTAGCATCGAACATGGTGGTAAAATTTATTATACAGCAAATAATTTATCTATACCAAGATCTTACACTTCAAAAAATATTCCTGTCTATAAGGGTGCTTCATTGAAGGCAACTTTTACTACCCAATCAACAGCTTGCACATTAACAGCAAAAACTCAAAAATATCTCGATATACCCATCAACACTTCGGGAGTTGCAGAATTTCAAATGAAAGATTTGTCTGCAATTTCTTATAATGATATTCCTAATTTTAATTCTGCTGATCAGTCTTTGTTAAAAGATTATTTTGAATGCTCGTCTGCAAATCCTTTTATACAAAACTTTTATTTGAATGTAAGTAATTCCAAGGTCGTTGGTATGGGCGCTAATTGTATTGGATCAGCTCCATCGAACCTTACTAGTAACTCTCCACAACAAGCTGGACGACAATATTTTGGGTTGGTCCCTGGAACTACCCCTACTCCCGTTAACAATTCAGATGGTTTCACCAAAATTCAAATTTTTCGTGATGATAGTGGAGTTAAAGATATTATTTTATTTAAAAAAGATGATTCGGCAATTCTGGCTTCAACTGGAGCTGCCCCAGCTAGCCTTTATAATTGCGATAGCAATCCAAATTGCCAAGAATTATCTTGCAATGGCGGAAGAATTTCCGGCATAAAAGCTCAACATGACGCCATCTCAATTAAAGCTTTATCGATTATTTGTTCGGAAAATTATGTTCCAGTTCCCGCAACTCCTCCCTTAAATTCTTGCACCTTATATGGTAGGATTCTAAATCCTCTTGAATCAAATTTAGCTTCTATCGACACTACAACACTTACTTCATCGGAAGTTTCTAAAATTATTTCGCTTAGCAAAATTATAGCAAGCAATCCTGTTACGTTAATTATTCCCGCAACCAGTTATGTCAAAAAAGCATATCTCGGACTTCAAACCTATGCAAATTCAACTCAAAATTCTTTAACCAATCCAGAATGTAAAATTCCGCTTGATATAACTTCCTGTTCAATTGGTAGCCCTTCTTGCACAATTAATTCTAGTGATGTAAAAAAATCATGGCTTTATGATTGTTATAATGGCGACGGATTAAATGGAGTAAAAGAAGCTTCAAGAGCTGGAACTGGTGGTGCTGGTGGTGGCAATAATTCCAAAGAAACAAGAGTAAAAAATGGATATACCAACGACTCAGCTCAAGCTGGAAAAAATGGAGAATCTTATGTCAATCCTGAATTTGGAACAATTGTAGTTACGGATTATGCGGAAAATGCCGATAAAGGTAAGGGTGGAGTTGCTGGAGCAACTAGCGGAAGCGAAGGATATTTGGATTTATCTTATGATGCTTCAACATGGAGTTCTTTGCAAGCGATTTCAGGAAATGCAGAAACAGAAATTACTTCAGTAAATGGACAAAAAATTTACTATAGAATCAAAGGTGGCGGTGGTGGTGCCGGTGGTTCTTACGTCGGAGCAGCGTCAACCACAAAAGGAGGTAATGGCGCCAATGGTGATTCATTTTCTGGATCATTTACCCTTCCCGCTCTTGCCTCTGGAACATGGATTTTAAAAGTAAAAATTGGTCAAGGCGGAGGCGCTGGGTCTGATGCTTCATCCGCATCTTTAGCATCAAATTTAGATTCACCAAATTATTTCAAAGGTGGATCTGGAGGTGCCGTGGATGCAAGTGGTGGCGGGGGTGGAGCTGGCGGTTCCGCTTCTTACATAGCTGTGGTAAGAAGCGATGAAACACATGATGCTATTTCTGCTGCTGGAGCAACTACTTATCGTGAAGATTTTTTAGTGATTGCTGGCGGTGGTGGCGGTGGCGGTGGTGCCACTTCGCAAAATGCCGGAACAGTTGCAAAATCGCCAGTTGCCTCAGCGACACCAGATTCATTAACTCAAGAAACCCGCAAAATAAGTTACGATCTTCGCTCTAATGCCAAAGGTTATAGATTAGGATTTTCTTTTGAGCCACTAGCGACTCAAACTACACCATCAGATTTTTATGAATATGATAATTTTTTTACAAAAAGTGAAGAAGTTTTTCCTAATTCATCGGGCAACAGAGCTCCCGCAAAACCCCTTTATTCCGATGATCCCTTAAATAAAATTGTGGTCACAACAACCGGCTCTAATAAATTTTTTGTGCGTAAAGGACAGGTTTTAAGAATATTACCAAAAAGTTTTGAGAAATTATGGAATTCCAAAGAGGGTCCGAAAGAATGCGGAGTCGGAATGATTTTAAAAGTAACTCCAAGACCAGCATTATTATGTTTAAAAGGAATTGAAGAAATCATACCAAATCCATTTTGCAGTCCAGATTATAGCTCATCGATTACCCCTGCTTCACAATTAAGTGAGAATTTTCAAGCTACCTCAACCGCTCTCCCAGCCGCTCCACAAACTAGTGGCACTCAAACAGGTTGTGCGGAAACAACTACTTGCCAAGAAAATCCTATATATTTTAATACACCTACTAATACGGCTGCTAGTACTCCACCCAAAATTGTTTATGATAATATTACAGCTTTTGATGGGGGTCAACGAAATTCATATTATTGTCCAAATCCAAATTGTTCAGACGTTACATGTTCAGGTGGTTCTGCTACATCGGTCAATGCATGTAATGAAAACACAACAACCACCTGTTCTATTTCTACTCCACCTGAAGTATATAGTTCCAGCAATGCAAATCCAAAAATGTATTCTACTGCAAGTTGTGGTAAATGTGTGGCAAGAAAAATTGCAGAAGGCCAAACTCCTCCCCAAATTAGCGTTGATGCTAATAAAAATTTTAATTGTTATAGCTTTGAAAGTTATAATAAAAGTGCGAATAAG
>CAXNDB010000059.1:0-5744 GCA_964201025.1 Rickettsiales bacterium UBA1997
TTTGAACGATTCGAGCTTTGCCAATTTCAAACATTTCATTATCTTCAAAATTAATTTCTTCCGAGGCTTCGGCGCGCGGAAAACGAAAGGCGCTCGGGCGATCATTTATAGTGCTGGCGGTGTTAATTGCCTTAACTAATTCTTGTCCATTTGATGGCGCCATAATTAAAAAATAGGGCAAATTAATTAAATAAGCAATATCGAACGAACCAGCATGGGTTGGACCGTCAGCCCCAACGAAACCAGCGCGATCAATCGCAAAACGGACGGGTAATTTTTGTAAAGCGACATCGTGAATTACTTGATCATAAGCTCTTTGTAAAAAAGTTGAGTAAATGGCGCAAAATGGTTTTAAACCTTCAGTGGCAAGCCCCGCGGAAAATGTGACGGCGTGCTGTTCGGCGATTCCGACATCAAAAATTTTGTTAGCGTGATTTTTAGCAAAAATATCAAGCCCTGTCCCGCTAGGCATTGCGGCCGTGATCGCCAAAATTTTTTCATCTTTTTTGGCTAATTCGCTCAAACATGTTCCAAAAATTTTGGAAAAAGTTGGAAAATTTGAAACGGCCTTTTGTTGAACTCCCGTCTTGGGATCAAAGCATGAAACCGCATGAAGTTTATCGGAACTTTGCATAGTTTCGACGAAGCCTCGACCCTTTTCAGTGACACAATGAATTAGAATCGGATCGGAAGATTTATCGTTGCGAATATTTTGCAAAATTGGCACTAAAATATCGAGATTGTGACCATCGATTGGACCAATATAATAAAAGCCGAGCTCTTCAAAAATATTGCCTCCCATCCACCAATCCTTGATTGATTTTTCAAATTTTCGTGGATATTTGCCAACCGCTTCGGGCAATTTATGTACAACTTTTTTGGAAAAATCACGAATTTTTAAATATGATTTTGACGAAGCTAAGCGTGAAAAATAATGCGACATCGCTCCCGTAGGCGGTGCGATCGACATATCATTATCATTCAAAATTACGATTAAACGATTATCGTGAAAATATTCTTCTTCAAGTGCGCCAGCATTATTCATGGCTTCGAACGCCATTCCCGCCGACATTGCGCCATCGCCAATCACCGCAATTACGTGTGATTTTTCTTGTTTAAATTTTTTAGCAACAGCGATACCAAGACCTGCCGAAATTGATGTCGAACTATGTCCCGCGCCGAATGGATCAAATTCACTTTCAGCTCGACGCGTAAAGCCAGCCAAGCCTTCGGGCTTGCGGATTGTATGCATTTTATCACGGCGTCCCGTTAAAATTTTATGCGGATAGGCTTGATGGCCAACATCCCAAATTAATTTATCATGAGGCGTATCGAAAACATAATGAAGAGCGCAAGTAATCTCAACAACGCCAAGCCCCGCACCTAAATGCCCACCGGTTTTCGCCACCGTGGCAATTGTTTCGCATCGCAATTCATCGGCAATTTGCTTGATCTCGCTAAGAGAATATTTTTTTAAATCCGCCGGTAAATTAATTTTATCAAGAAGCGGAGTGTTTGATTTCAATGAGTCGGTCATTCAATAAAAAATATAGTAGATTTATTTTGTAAAAGAAAATTTTCTAAAATAAACTCGATTAAATAAGTTAAAAATCACTTTTTCAAATTCTAAATATTTATTATAAAATCACAAGCAAGCAAATGTTCAAAAGTTTTACAAATCTACTCTTCATTCGTCAAATTAAATTTTTATATTTAAGTTTTTTCCTATTTGCCACCGCCATTGGCATTGATTTGGTAACTTTTCCTTCAATTTTAAAGCTCCATAAAATTACCCCATCACAAATTGGAATTGCCTTTTCGATTGAAGTTTGTGGAGTAGCTTTTATGTCATTTTTTTTAAGCAAATTTGTCAAAAAATTTGGCATCGTAAATTCGTTAAGAATAGCTTCAATCCTATACGCATCGATTGTTTTAATAATTTATTTTTACTCGAGTTTTTGGTGGTGGCTTTTATTAGTTTTTATTCTCGGTTGTTGCTGGCTCATCTTCGCCATTTGTCGATTATCATGGCTCAATTTGTTTTTAAACGATGAAGAAAGAGGGCTCGGCATCGGAATTTTTAGCGCTTTGATTTCGGCGGGACTTGCCTTCGGACCAATCATTGTAAAAATCTTAGGAGCGCAAAGTTATTTAAGTTTTGCCACTTCGGCATTGATGGTTCTAGGTTGCTCGCTATGTCTTAATCCATTAATAAAAGAATTAAAACCACAAATAAATTCCGAAAGAATTTCAGTGATAAAATTTTTTAAGAAAAGTCCGAATAGTTTTTTTAGTCGTTTTTTTCTCGATTTTACCACTTATTCCATGCTAAGTTTAACCGTGGTTTTTGGCACGGGAATTGGTTTTACCAATGAGAATTCGGGCTTACTCATTACTGCTTACATGGCAAGTGGATTTTTTGATATTCTTGTCGGTTTTATGCTCAAAAAAATCCCGGCAAAAAAATTAATTAACATCGGATATTTAGGTTGTCTTTATTGTTTTTTATTAGTGAGTCTTTATCATAAATCATTTTATTTTTTGATGATGCTTTTCTTTGTTTTCGGCTTATTTATTGCTTGCATTTATGTTTCAGTTTTTAAAATGATCAATGAAGATTATGCGGAAAAAGATTTGATTCCCGCCAATTCAACTTTCCAATTTATTGGTACTTGCGGAGCGTTATTCGGAAGCTTAATTTGCGGTTTTATGATCAATTATTTTGGAGCTCAGGGTTTTCCAATTACCATTTGTTTCGGCTGTTTATTTTATTTAACTTTTTTAGTAATTTATGAAAAAAATAAAAAATAATTCATCAAAAAAATTAACGAAATTACCCAATAAAATTCGTCTCGGCGTTAATATTGATCACATCGCGACCATTCGCAATGCTCGTGGCGGAAGCCATCCCGATCCAATTGACGGTGCAATTTTAGCGCAAAAAAGTGGAGCAGATGGCATCACCATTCACTTACGTGAAGATCGTCGTCATATTCGCGATGAAGATTTATTGCGTTTGAAAAAACATATAAAATTACCGATAAATCTTGAAATGGCCGGCACCGAAGAAATGTTAAAAATCGCCATTAAAACCAAGCCTCATGCGGTTTGCATCGTTCCCGAAAAACGGCAAGAAATTACCACCGAAGGCGGTCTTGATTTAATCAAAAATCAACAAAATTTAGCAGAAATTATTAAAAAAATTCGCCAACATAAAATTCGTGTTTCGCTTTTTATCGACGCCGATTTTAAGCAAATCGACATGGCGAAAAAACTTCAAGCCGATATTATTGAAATTCATACGGGTGAATTTTGTAATTTAATTGGCGTTGAGCAAAATCGTGAATTCCAAAAAATAAAAAAATGCGTTGAATACGCTTCTGGCTTGGGTTTAGAATGTCATGCCGGTCATGGTTTAAATTATCAAACTGCCAAAAAAATTGCCAAAATTCCCCAAATTTACGAATTAAATATTGGACATTTTATGATTGGCGAAGCGATTTTTGAAGGTCTAGATAATGTTATAAAAAAAATGAAAAAAATATTGGAAAGATAGGCTTGACATTTTTCTAAAAATAATATTTAGTAAAAAAAATAAAAATTATTTTGTTATAATGATATTATTTAAGATATTTTTATAATAAATTTAATTTTATTAATTATTCATTATAAAAAAATTATAAATATTATGCGTTCACCTAATCATCCTAGACAAGAAAAAATAGATCTTTTATTTGATGCAATTTCTAACAATAATATTAACGAAGTCAAAAGGTTTATTAGAAAAAATGCTAATCTAAATTCGCAAATTGCTAACACAAAAGTGACTCCTCTTCATTTAGCCGTCCAAAAAGGTAATTTGGATATAGTTAAAATCTTGCTTGAAGCCAAGGCAGATCCCAATTTAGCAAGTATTGATGGCGCCACTCCTCTTCATTTAGCTGCCCTAAGTGGTAATTTGGGTGTCGTCGAAGCCTTGCTTAAAGCCGATGCAAAACCCAATTTAGCAATGAATGATGGCTACACCCCTCTTCATTTAGCCCTTCAAAAAGGCAATTTGGGCGTCGTTAAAGTTTTACTTAAAGCCAAGGCAAATCCCAACTTAGTAATGAATGATAACATCACCCCTCTTCATTTAGCCATTCAAATTGGTAATTTAGATATCGTTAAAGCCTTGCTTGAAGCCAAAGCAAATCCCGATTTAGCAATGAATGATGACATCACCCCTCTTCGTTTAGCCGTTCAAATTGGTAATTTAGATATCGTTGAAGCCTTGCTTGAAGCCAAGGCAGATCCCAGTTTAGCAAGGAATGATGGCTCCACACCTCTCCATTTAGCTGCCCAAAATGATAATTTGGATATCGTTAAAGCCTTTCTTGAAGCCAAAGTAAATCCTGATTTACTATTGAATGATTGTGCCACTCCTCTTCAATTAGCCGTCCAAAAAGGTAATTTGGGCGTTGTTGAAGCCTTGCTTGAAGATAATGCAAATCCCAATTTAGCAAGGATTGATGGTGCCACTTCTCTTCATTTAGCCGTCCAAAATGGTAATTTAGATATCGTTAAAGCCTTGCTTGAAGCCAATGCAAATCCCGATTTAGTAACGAATGGTGGCTTTACTCCTCTTCATTTAGCCGCCCAAAATGGTAATTTGGATATCGTTGAAGACTTGCTTGAAGCCAATGCAAATCCCGATTTAGTAACGAATGGTGGCTTTACTCCTCTTCATTTAGCCGTCGAAAATGGTAATTTAGATATCGTTAAAGTCTTGCTTGAAGCCAATGCAAATCCCGATTTAGCAACGAATGATAACATCACTCCTCTCCAACTTGCTTCGTTTAAAGGTAATTTAGAAATTGTTAAAGCTATAATTGAAAAAAAAGATCAGGATTGCAACTTACCAAATTTAATGTTTTTAGCTTTATTAAATAATAAATTTGATTTTTTGGAAGAGTTTTATAAACAAATTTATATAGATGATTCATCCTTAATTCTGTTTTCCTTTCAAATTTCTATTTTAAAAGAAAATTTAATAGATGAAGATAAGATAAATAAATCCTTAGAGATTTTATTTAATTTTTTAAGCGAAGATAAAAAAATAGAGCTTTTAACGATGCAAAAAAATGGCAAAACAATTTTAGAGCATGCCGTTGAGAATAATCATTATAGTGTTGCGAGTTTGATTTATAGTAAAAGCATTGACTTGATCTATAAAGATGATGCTGAAGGTCAAGAAATGAAATCTAAAATTTTAATCAAAGCTTTAAAAAACTATAATAACGAAACCGAATTTTTTGAATTCATTAAATTAGTAAATGGCGAGGGAAAACTATTACCCGAACGTGAAATTGAAATTCAACGATTAAAGCTTCAAGAAAGTCCAGAAGATCAGATTAAAATTGATAATGCGTTGGCTGAAATTAAAAAAACACAAGAAAAGCATTTGACTGATGTTTGGAAATTATATAGGGCCGGAGATTTAGAGGGCTTTGCATCTCTAATCAAAGAAGATCCAACAAAAATTCTTAGTTTTAAATATATTGAAGATAAACAAGATCAAGATCATCCGCAAAAAACTTTTTTGCATCGACTAGCTGAAGATAATACAGATAAAGGCAGGAGATTTTTAGAGCAAACTTTTGCTTTAATGGCGGGCTTAAAAATAGCGAGAAAAGAAGTTCCAAATCTTGATTTACCATGCGATATTCAATATCGAGATTTAAAAACTAAAATTAATAAAGGTG
>CAXNDB010000060.1:0-5737 GCA_964201025.1 Rickettsiales bacterium UBA1997
CATAGCTTACAGATTTTTCCAAGCCAAATGGAATAACAATAACCTTAGCATCTTCTGGTGATTTTAAATATTTTTCTTCAACACCGAGAAAGCCTGATTCTTGTGGCAAAAATTGATATAAATCGAATAAGGATTTTTTTGATTCGTTAATTTTTGGTGAAATTTTGCTTGGGGTTTTTTTGACAACAACTTTCTTTTTCATGTTTTTTAATTTATTAAAATAAAATTACAATTATTCTAAGCGATTGGATTTGGGCCAGCGAACACAAAACCCCCAGCTTTTTACGCTACCAGATTTCGCTAAGCTAAGCTAGTAAAAATTTTTAAAGCATAGATTAAATCACTTACTTTTTAAAATTTTTTTTACTAGAATATCGAACTAGATAAATAAATTCAAGTTTTATGAATAAAAATTTTAATCCAAAATTATTGGAAATTTTACGTTGTCCACAATCAAAAAGCGAATTATTTTACGACCAAAAAAATCAAGAATTAATTTGTTATAAATCAAAATTAGCTTACAAAATTATCGATGGAATTCCAATTATGATAATCGAAAAAGCGCGAATTTTAAATTAGATAAAATCATCAATGCCTCAAAAATTTCAACAATTAAAAAAAAGTAAAAAATTTTCCAAATCTTCAAAAAAATGGCTGTTGCGTCAAGTCAACGACCAATTCGTTGAAAAGGCTAGAAATGAAGGCTGGCGCTCGCGCTCTACTTTTAAAATTATTGAAATTGACGAGAAATTTAAAATTTTTAAAAAACACAAAATCGTGGTTGATTTAGGTTGCGCTCCCGGAGGTTGGAGCCAATATTGCGTAGGAAAAGTTGGTGAAGGTAACATAGTTGGAATCGACCTTTTGCCAGTCTCGCCAATTGTTGGCGTTAATTTTATACAACTTGATTTCTTGACCGAAGAAGCTCCGCAAAAAATAATCGAGGAATTAAAAAAAATTAATCATAATAAAAATGGCCTGTGCGATATTGTTTTAAGCGACATGGCGGCAAATACGACGGGCGATCAAAATACCGATCACCTTAGAATAATAGGACTTCTCGAAGAAGCCCTCAATCTTGCCCAAAAAATTTTGAAAGAAGATGGGTGTTTTGTTGGCAAAATTTTTCAAGGCGGGAATTCAGAAGAAATTTTAGAACTTTTGCGTCAAAATTTTTTAACGGTAAAATATTTTAAACCCGAATCATCTAGAAAAGACTCCTCCGAAACCTACCTAGTCGCCCGAGGTTTCAAGGCTAAAGAAGTATAATTAAAAAAATTATATTTCTTTGTTTTCTATGAGTTGCAATTTATTTTTTGTGCTTTAAAATTTTTACAGTGAAATTTTTAAATTTTTCAATTAAAAATAAATATTTCTACAAAAACATCAATAAACTTAACGAATTGTTGTTGATAATTAATATAATATTTTTTTTCAAAAAATTTTTTAAACCCCAAATATACTTGCAAATGCCTAGAGTATCAGTAATCGCTAAAACATATGCCAAAACTTTATTTTTAGCTTCAAAAAACAATAATTCTATCGACAAAGTTTCTGAAGAATTAGAATTATTTCGAAAAAATTTTAGCAATGAATTTGCCAATGAACTCAAAAATCCCGTCATTTCTAAAGATGACATGTTGAAAATTATCAACCAAATAACTTCGCGTTTTGGTTTAGGAGCTCTAAGTTCAAATTTTTTTGCATCAATCGTAAAAAATCGTCGTTTAAATCTTTTTCCAGAAATTTACGAAGAATTTAATCGCATGGTTCTTGAATATAAAAAAATTCTTGAAATCGAGGTTTTGTCAACCGTTAAAATCAATATTGATAACATTAAAAAACTATTTGAAAAATCTTATCCCGATAAGAAAATTTTAATTAAACATATCTTATCTCCAAAAATTTTGGGCGGTTTGCAAATTAAAATTGGTTCAAAAATTATTGACGCAAGTCTTAAAAATCAAATTGAGCAAATTAAAAAAGAATGTTTATCGGCAATTAATTAAAATAAAACTGCTGTTGCATTTACAAAATTTCTTTCTTAAAATAATAAAAATATTGCCTCGATGCAAATCTAAAAATAAAATCATTTAATAAAACTTTTAACAAAAATTTAAACTAAAATATGGAATTTAAAGTTGAAGAATTTTCAAATATATTACAAAAAACTATCGAGAATTTTCACTCTTCGGCCGAACTAAAAGAAGTTGGCGAAGTAATTAAAGTTGGTGATGGAATTGCTAAAGTTTATGGTCTTGACAATGTTCAAGCCGGAGAACTTGTTGAATTTGATGGTGGTGTCAAAGGCATGGCATTAAACCTTGAAACCGATAATGTCGGTATCGTAATTTTTGGTGATTCACAAAAAATTAAAGAAGGCTCAAATGTTAAAAGAACTGGAAAAATCGTTGAGGTTCCCGTCGGCAAAGCATTGCTCGGAAGAGTAGTTGATGCACTTGGCAATCCAATCGATGGCAAAGGTGCGTTGCAAAATGTTGAATATCGTCGCGTTGAAATAAAAGCTCCGGGAATTATTGCGCGCCAATCAGTTTCCGAGCCAATGCAAACTGGAATTAAAGCGATCGACAGCCTTATTCCAATTGGTCGCGGTCAAAGAGAATTAATCATCGGCGATCGTCAAACCGGCAAAACCGCAATCGTTCTCGATACTTTTATTAATCAAGCTAAAGCTCACGAAGAAAGCGACGAAGATAAAAAACTTTATTGCATTTATGTCGCCATCGGGCAAAAAAGATCAACAGTCGCCCAAATCGTTAAAACGCTTGAAGATGCTGGTGCGATGAAATATTCGGTCGTAGTTTCCGCCACCGCTTCTGAAGCGGCAGCTTTGCAATTTTTTGCTCCTTACACCGGTTGCACAATCGGCGAATTTTTCCGCGACAACGGCATGCACGCTTTAGTTGCTTACGATGATTTAAGTAAACATGCGGTAGCTTATCGCGAAATGTCACTTTTGCTTCGTCGCCCACCAGGACGTGAAGCTTATCCAGGAGATGTGTTTTACATTCACTCACGCTTACTTGAAAGGGCAGCTAAAATGTCAAAAAAAATGGGCGGTGGCTCTCTTACTGCGCTTCCAATCATCGAAACACAGGCTGGAGACGTTTCGGCTTACATCCCAACCAACGTAATTTCAATTACCGACGGACAAATATTTTTGGAAACCGAATTATTTTATAAAGGCATAAAACCGGCGGTCAATGTTGGGTTATCGGTTTCTCGTGTTGGTTCAGCCGCACAAACTAAAGCCATGAAACAAGTGGCGGGAACGATCAAACTTGATTTGGCACAATTCCGTGAACTTGAAGCTTTCGCTCAATTTGGTTCTGATCTTGATCCGGCAACACAAAAATTACTTGATAGAGGTCGTAAACTTACCGAACTTTTGAAACAAAATCAATATTCTCCGATGGGGTTTGAAGAGCAAGTGGCTTCAATTTACACGGGCGTCAAAGGCTATCTCGATAAGGTTCCAAATAAAGAAGTAACAAAATTTGAAAATGACTTCTTGCAAAAATTGCGAAATTCATATCCAGAAATTTTAAACTCAATTAAAAAAGAGCAAAAAATTACTGACGAAACCGAGACAAAACTTAAAAAAATAATTGAAGAATTTGTTTCAACTTTTTTAAATCATTCACCCTCAAATCATTTTGATAGAGTTGGTTTAGATGATAAATTGAAACACGAAAAAAATTAACTTAGCGCTAACATTTGCCAAGCATAAAACTTGGCATGTTAAATAGAATTTTATGGCAAATTTAAAAACATTAAAAACTAGAATAAAATCAGTTAAGTCAACTCAAAAAATGACGAAAGCCATGAAGATGGTAGCAGCTTCACGCCTAAAGAAAGCTCGTAATTTGGTTGAATCTTCGCGACCATTTGCTGAAAAAATTCGCGAAATGACTTCAAGTCTCGCCTCCAACATTTCTGTAAGGGGCAGCCTCAATGAAAAATTTCCATTATTAACGGGAAAAGGCACCAATGAAAAACATTTAATAGTTGTGATTTCTTCGGATCGTGGCTTGTGCGGAGGCTTAAACAGTGCCACCGCAAAATTCACTAAAAATAAAATCAATGAACTAATTTCTCAAGGCCGTCAAGTTAAAATAATGTGCGTCGGCAGAAAAGCATTCGAGCAATTGCGCCCGATTCATGGCAACAAAATTGTAGAAAATTTTAGTGGGATTTTTAGAAGCGTTATAAATTATGATGTAGCTCAAAAATTAAGCGCTAAAATTATCGAAATGTTCAATGACGATCAATTCGATGTGTGTGAAGTAATTTATAGCAAATTTAAATCAGCAATTACTCAAGAACAAGTTTGTAATCAATTAATTCCCGCTCCAATAAATTTTAATGCTAATTCGGCAAACCTAGAATCGCCAATGAATTACGAACCAAGCGAAGAAGAAATTCTTGAAGAATTATTGCCAAAAAATATTACCATCCAAATTTATAACCAACTTCTGGAAAATAGTGCTTCCGAGCAGGGCGCGAGGATGTCGGCGATGGAATCAGCCAGCAATAATGCTGGAAAAATGATCAAAAATTTAACATTGGTTTACAATCGAACTCGTCAAGCTAACATCACTAGAGAACTGATTGACATAGTCTCTGGCGCCAACGCCGTGTAGTTTAAATGACAAGAATTTCTAGCATTTTTGCCAAAAATAATTTTGATTTTACTAATGAAAATTATTGGATAAATCTCGATAAACCCAAAGACATTTCCTCAGCATTCGCTGTAAAAATCATAAAAAAATTAACTAAAGCCAAAAAGGTTGGACATGGTGGAACTCTTGATCCATTTGCCACGGGAGTATTGCCAATAGCAATTAATAAATCCACCAAACAATCTTCAAAGATTATGGATTTCACAAAAAAATATTATTTTACAATAATATTTGGAGAATTTAAGGATAGCGATGATATTACGGGAAAAGTTATTGAATCTAATGAAAAAAGAATTTCTTTGGCAGATTTTGCCAAAAATATTCCAAATTTTATTGGCAAAATTAAACAACAACCTTCAAAATTTTCGGCTATAAAAATCAATGGCGAAAGATCTTATAATTTAGCACGTCAAGGCTTGGATGTTGAAATGCCATTTCGTGAAATTGAAATTCATTCGATAAAAGTTTTGGGTTTTTACCAAGATTATTGCGAAATGGAAATTGAATGCTCTAAAGGAACTTATGTTAGAAGTTTAGCTCGCGATATTTGTAAAAAAAACAATATATGCGGTTATGTTGGAGCCTTGAAAAGAATGAATGTCGGAAAGTTTTCAATTGATAAAACAATTTCACTTGACGAATTAAAAAATATGATTAATTTTGAACAATCTAATAAAGATGGCTCGCTTCTGGCTTTGCATGAGATATAAAAATTGCAAAAAGATGATTTGAGTTATATATTAATACCGATTTTGATTTAAAACAAAATATTTTTTAGATAAAAAATTTAAAACAAAAGCTTCGAGTTCTAGATCCGAATAGTTTTAATAATTTTATTGAAAAAATTCAAATTAAATTAAAAAAGTATAAATACCAACCCGCTTGAATTAAAATTTTAAGCATAATTAATTAAAAAATGTTGTTCGACAAAAAAACTAAAAAACAAGTGATTAGCGAATTCGCTCAAGGTAAAAATGACAGCGGTTCAACCGAAGTTCAATGCGCAATAATTACTAAAAAAATTGATAATTTAA
>CAXNDB010000061.1:0-5727 GCA_964201025.1 Rickettsiales bacterium UBA1997
TTCCCTGGTCAAGGCTCGCAAGTCGTCGGAATGGGTAAAGATTTATATGAAAATTTTGATTCCGCTAAAAAAGTTTTTAAAAAAGTTGATGAAATTTTAGGAGTAAATCTTACTAAAATTATGTTTGAAGGTCCGCAAGAAGAATTAACTAAAACCGAAAATACTCAACCGGCTCTAATGGCGGTTTCATTCGCTTTAATTGAAATTTTAGAAAAAGATTTTGGCAAAAAATTTGAAGATTTATGTGCTTTAACGGCGGGACATTCGCTTGGCGAATATTCGGCTTTATGTGCCTCCAAAGCCTTGACTCTTGAAGATACCGCCAAACTTTTGCAAATTCGTGGCAGTGAAATGGCAAAATGCGGACAACAAACTGCGGGTGCGATGTGTGCAATTTTAGGAGTCGAAATTGATGTTGCCAAAGAAGTTGCCAAAGAGGCTTCGAATGGCGATATATGCCAAGTTGCCAATGATAATTCGGTTGGACAAATTGTGCTTTCGGGTTCAAAAATTGCGATTGAAAGAGCGCTTGAAATTGCTAAAGCTAAAGGGGCTAAACGTGCAATATTACTGCCCGTAAGCGGTGCTTTTCATTCGCTTTTAATGAAAGAAGCTCAAGAAAAAATGGCGCAAGCTTTAGCAGAAATTACTATTAATCAACCTAGAGTACCTTTAGTCGCCAATGTTTCCGCTCAAATTGTAACCGAGGGCTCACAAATTAAAAATTTATTAATCGAACAAATTACTGGCGCGGTACGTTGGCGCGAAACCATGTTGTGTTTTGAGCAAAATGGCATTGAGGAAGTGATTGAATTTGGGGCGGGCAAAGTGTTGTCGGGCTTGGTTTCGAGAACTTGTCCAAATTTAAAATCACGCTCGATTCAAAATAGTGAAGATTTAAAAAATTTTAATTTAACTTTATAAAATTTTATCAAATTGTTTAAAAGAATTTTGAGAAAAAAATTGTTTATAAAAATTTTGGCCTTCTATATTTTTATAGTGGCATTTATGTATATTTTTCAAAGAAATTTTTTATATTATCCATTTGGAAAAATTTTACTTATCCCCGAAGATTTTCAGGAAATTAATTTAAAAGATGCCGACGGAACTAATATTTACGGTTGGTATAGTAAAGCACAAAAAGGACAAAAAACCATTTTATATTTTCATGGCAATGCTGGAAATTTGATGGGGCGTTCCGATCGTTTTGAAAAATTTGCAACGCAATATGGAGTATTGGCAATTTCATATCGTGGTTATGCTAAATCAAGTGGCGAGCCGTCGCAAGAGGGTTTTTTTCAAGATGCCGATTCGGCATTTGAATTTTTAAAATCAAAAAATATTTCTAGTAAAGATGTTATTTTATTCGGTGAATCAATTGGCTCCGCAGTTGCTGTAAATCTGGCTTCAAAGCATGATTTTGGCGCCATTATTTTGGAAGCGCCGTTTTCTTCAATTCTGTCGGTGGCACAAGAAACTTATTGGTTTTTACCGATTTCTTTTATCTTAAAAGATCGTTATGAATCGGATAAAATTGCTTCAAAAGTTAGTGCCCCAGTTTTGATTATGCATGCCAATAAAGATTATATTGTGCCATTTGAAGAGGGTAAAAAATTATATGATTTATTTAATTCAAGAAAAAAATTTATCGCCATTGATGGCGATTTTCACATTGCACTTACGGGCGATTATTTGATGAAGCAGATAACTGAATTTTTGCAAGAGAATAAACAAAAGGAAACTGTTATTTTTGGAGCGGGCGAAGGGACTTGAACCCTCGACACCAACCTTGGCAAGGTTGTACTCTACCACTGAGCTACGCCCGCTTAAAATAAAGTAGATAGATAAATGTTGAAAGAAATTCTAAACCACAAAAAATAAATTGCAAATGGTGAATTTAAAATTATAATTCTTGTCAAAATTATCAATAAATTTTATAAAACTCTATTGATAAATCATAAATCCCACTAAAATATATTTTATGTTGCAAAATTATAAAATTCTTAATTTTTTAAAAAATCAAAAAATTATTTTAATAGCGATCACGTTATTTTCACTTACCTCATGCGTTGAAACGATAGTGATTTCAACCGGAGTTGGAGCTGGTTTGGCTTATCGTGAAAAAACTATCGACGACACTCGCGATGACATTAAAATTTCCACCAAAATTGCTTTAAAATTTATTGCCAATGGCTTAAAAAATCCGGGAAATTCAATCGATATTACCGTTAACGAAGCTCGTGTTATGCTTACGGGAATCGCTCGCGACCCGGCCAAAGCCAAGCTGGCGCAAGAATTATGTTGGCAAGTCAAGGGTGTCAATGAGGTAATTGACGAAATTCAAATTCCCGAAGATGGCAAATTTAAAATTGCCGATATTGGTTCGGCTTTTTATGATTATTTAATCACCGCCGAAATTGAAACTAAATTTGCTTTGGCAAAGGATTTACGAACTTTAAATTATCAAATCACCACCGTCAATAATGAAGTTTATTTATTGGGGGTGGCAATTAATGAAAAAGAAATGAATCGTGCGATACTTCTTGCTTCTAAGATTAACGGCGTCAACAAAGTTATCAATCACATTATTATTGCCAATGACAGTCGAAGAGGTGAATAATAAAATTATAACTTTTGGTTGTCGTTTAAATGCCTTTGAATCGGAAGCGATAAAGAGCGCCGTGGCTGAATCCGGTGAAAAAAATCTCATAGTTTTTAATTCTTGTGCCGTAACCTCTCAAGCCGAAAAAGATTTACGTTCTTCAATTCGTAAGGCCCGCAAAGAAAATCCCGATGCAAAAATTGTAGTTACGGGTTGTGCCGCACAAATCGATCCACAAAAATATGCCAAAATGGCAGAAATTGATTTAGTGCTGGGGAATATTGAAAAATCTAGCTCTGCAAGCTACAAATCTAATTTTAAAATCACCAAAAATTCCACCAAAAATATTAACGAAAATTCTGAAATTTTACACAAAGACGCCATTTTTGACAATCACCAAAAGTCTAAAAATAATTTTATTAGTGCCGATGAGGAAGCTAAAATCAAAGTTAACGACATTATGTCGGTTCGCGATACCGCACCGCAATTAGTTTCGTATTTTGAAAATCAAACGCGAGCTTTTTTAGAAATTCAAAATGGTTGCAATCATCGATGCACTTTTTGTATAATCCCTTACGGTCGCGGAAATAGCCGTTCGGTGCCACTTGGCGAAATCGTTAAACAATCGCAAAAAATGGTTGCTTCGGGACATAAGGAAATTGTTTTGACAGGAGTCGACATTTCCGATTATGGCAAAGATTTGCCAATTCCGATCACATTATCGCAAATGATTCGACGTTTATTAAAAGCCGTTCCCGAGCTTACGAGACTAAGATTATCTTCGGTCGATGTCGCCGAAATTGACGAAGAATTTTTTGAAATTTTGGCGAGCGAACCACGTTTAATGCCTTATTTACATCTTAGCGTTCAGGCCGGAGATGATAAAATTTTAAAGCAAATGAAGCGACGCCATAATCGTCAAAATATTTTAGATTTTTGCCAAAAAGCTCGAAAAATTCGTCCCGAAATGACTTTCGGAGCCGATATAATCGCAGGTTTTCCCACTGAAAATGAGGCGATGTTTCAAAATTCTTTATCGTTAATTTCTGAAGCTGATTTAATTTTTACGCATATTTTTCCTTATTCTTCACGTGAAGGGACACCTGCTTCGAAGATGCCTCAACTTGAGCAAAAAATTATCAAAGAACGCGCTAAAATTCTTCGCGAAGCCGGCTCGAATCAACTGCAAAAATATTTAGAAAAACAAATTGGCAAAGAATTTGAAGTTTTACTCGAAAAAAATAATTTAGGTAAAACTAGAAATTTTTTAGATGTTGAAATAATTTCTGATGACAAAAATAAATTACAAAAAGGCAATATTTATTCTTTTAAAATAAATAAAACCAAAAATAATTTATTAATTGTAGATTTATAATACAAATATTAATTTTGTAATTGAAAAGCATATCCAAAACTAGATTTTAAATTTTTTTATATTGAGATTGTAAAAAAACTTAAAATTATGAAATCGGCTGAAATTTATCCAAAAAATAAAAGCAAAGATGATATCGAAAATATAAGAAAAGATATCGATACATTTAAGGGAGATGTCGAAAAATTTAAAAATGCTCTCGACGAGGTTATTAATGACGTTAAGAAAGCTAAAAGTGATAAAGAAAAGATTGAAAAAAAACCCGAAATTTCTAAGATAGATGATGATGGTTTTGAGAAATTATTTTACGGCGTAATCGATGTTTTTGCATATTCAAAATTTTACGATATAACCTTCAATCATCATGAAAGATCTGGTCTAAATCATGTTAATCTTGTCAGAATTATACATGAAAATTTTACTAAAAATCAAAAAAAACTTTCGATTTTATATGGCAAAGAAACTTATGAAAATCTTGTGTTGATTTTTGATGAATTTTGCGCTGAAAAATTTAGAAATTTTATAAATATTAGAGCCTTTGTGAAATAGAGAGAAGAGGCTGATGAAAAAATTAGCGAATTTTTGAGCGTTAATAATCGAAGTATTGAGTTAATAAAAAAGGAAATTGAAAAAAATCCTGAACATGAAAATCTTGAAATAATTATAAAAAATTTGCAAAAAAAAGATCCAAAAAGATTTAAAAATTTAATTGATTTTGAGGTTAATAGAATCGAACTAAAAAATATTAATGATGTTATAGGATATATGGCTTCAGACAAAAATATGAAGCCATCGCCGTTGTTTTTGAAAGAGGTAAAAGAATGTTCGAAGTTACAAGGAAGTGATTTAAATAAAAATAAATTTTCTTGTGTAATTTCTTAACAAAAAATTATTAATTTTAATAAATTTAAACTTGAAATAAATCTTGCGGTTGTTGATTGATTTGCTTAAAATTTCAAAAATTT
This sequence comes from Rickettsiales bacterium UBA1997, assembly GCA_964201025.1. Lineage (GTDB taxonomy): Bacteria > Pseudomonadota > Alphaproteobacteria > Rickettsiales > UBA1997 > CAILUF01. The sequence goes on from CAXNDB010000061.1 coordinate 4,940, forward strand.
TAACCAAGATTCAATATCAAAATCATGAATATTTCGCATCAATCTTATCTAAATTCCAAAGCGTGGCCGTTTGAAGAAGCGCTTCGCATTTACCAACAAATTCAAGGAAAAACTCCGAGCAAGGGTTATGTGCTATTTGAAACGGGCTATGGCCCATCGGGCTTGCCACATATTGGAACTTTTGGCGAAGTGGTGCGAACTTCGTTTGTGCGTCATGCTTTTTCGTTGATTGCGCCCGAAATTCCGACCAAAATGTTTTGCGTTTCCGATGATATCGATGGGCTTCGCAAAGTGCCCGACAACATTCCAAATCAAGATTTAGTGCGCGCGAATTTAGGTAAGCCGTTAACCTCGGTGCCCGATCCGTTCGCAACGCATCAATCTTACGGACATCACATGAACGCCCGATTACGTAGCTTTCTCGACTCTTTTGGTTTTGAATATGAATTTATTTCGGCAACCGAAAAATATCAAAGCGGTGCTTTTGATGCCACTATGTTGAAAGTTTTAGAAAAATATGAAGAGCTGATGGAGATAATGCTCCCAACGCTTGGTAATGAAAGACAAGAAACTTATTCGCCTTTTATGCCGATTGATGTTGAGTCGGGAATCGTTGTCGATAAAGGCGTTAAAGCCATTGATAAAAAAAAGGGCACGGTGATTTACATCGCACCAAATGGTCAAGAAAAAGAAATTTCCGTCACCAAAGGCGGTTGTAAATTGCAATGGAAAATTGATTTCGGAGCTAGATGGTTCAGCCTCGGAGTCGATTACGAAATTTACGGCAA
>CAXNDB010000062.1:0-5588 GCA_964201025.1 Rickettsiales bacterium UBA1997
CTCTTCACCGCAAGATTTAACCGCAAAAAAATCGACTCTTCATATTGGAGATGATAATAAAACTGTAAAAATAACCGACGAGACTCCGCTTCTTTCATTCTTAGAAAATGCTAAACAAAATAACGACAAACAACATGTTTTAATCATCGATTGGGGTAAATTTGACGCTAGTTCGCAAGTGGCTTTCAACACCATGTTTGACAAAGGTTCTCGCAAAATTGACGATCAAGAAATTCCCGATAATGTTAAAATTGTCTGCATTGATAGTTCAAAACAAAAAACCACCGATTCGTCAATTTTATCAAGATTTGGCGAAGCTTTGGATTTAAGTTCTATTAAAAAAGATCAATTCGCAGCATCGCCAAGCGAAACTTCATCAGGGATTACGGAAATCGCATTTGACGGCGAAGGCTTGGTTAATTGGAAAGAAAAATTATTTGGTAGAATTATAGTTGATGGCAATAAAATTAAATGGGAAAAAAGTGATTTTGTTAAATCTTTAGAAGCCTTTGTAGTAGATTTTTCTAGCTCAGATAGCCTTACATCAAAAGATTTACACATAAATTTTAAAAATTTCTCTCTTACCCAACAACAAGAAATGAAAATTTTCTTTGAGCAAGCCAAGGCTACGGGCTCAATTGATTATCATGATTATAAAATTACCATTCCGCAAGATTTATCGATTAATTTTACTAAAAAAGAATTTGAATTTACCGAAGTTTTGAAATCTTTTAAACCTGCGTATTCTGCGGTTTCTGCGGATTCTTTACTATCATCAAGCCCCGACTCAAAACAATTACAATTAACTATTTACCAAAATTCACTCGGATCAAATAATCTTCCAAAAGATATTCACTTAATCAATTCGCATCTTTTTGATCAATTATTAACTCAACCACAAATTGAAGGAAATCAATATCAAGAAAAAGCAGGTTTAATCGAATCGGCTAGCACTTCGGACTCAAAAACTTTAAAACTTTTTTTAAGCGAAGATTTAACTAAGCAACAATTTTATTGCTTACTCAATCAAGCAAAAGAGCATCAAGTTGCTTTAGAGCTTTATGTGGCAAAGGGCGCTGAAATTCCAAAAGTGGATCTTAAAAAATTTACGCAAGAATTTGGATTGGATAAAGGTGCCGAATTGACTCGAGATGGCGATCAAGCTGGAGGCGTTGGATTTAGTGCAATAAGAACTTCGCGAGAATCTTCGCCATCGCCGGAATCATCTCGCATAATAATCACCAACAATATTGAAGAATCTCTAAATAAAACCATAACCGCCATAGAATCCGCTAACAGCCAACCACCTCCCGCAAAAACTATAAATCTTGTCAATGTTGAAGATATTCTATATGGCGATTTATTTGGCAAAACTCAACATAAAATAGTTACAAAAGAAGATGGTTCTCAACATTTTGCTTTTGAAAAAATTGAAACTGCCCTTAAAGCAAAGCTTGAAGCGGGCGAAACCGTTATTCTTAAAGGCGAATTTTCTGCTGAATTATTATCTTTACTTCATCCACAAATTCTGAATTTACAAAAGGAATTTTCTAATTTACATTTTATAATTGAAGATAAAAATGTTTCGAAATTCAGACCACAATCATCAAAACTTTCTTGGCTTGATCCATCTCTTTATAAGGTTGAATATTCTCCAGAAATTGCAAAAAAAACTATGGAAAATAAAATTGTAAGAGAAAATTATCCTGAAATTGAAAGTTCGATTACAAATAAATCAAGAATTGAAGCCGATGCTTTTATAAAAGGACGCAAAGATAAATTACTAGAACTTCTTCAAGAAAATCCAATCCTCCAAATCTTTGGCCATAGCGGAGTTGGCAAAAGTTCATTATTACGTGAAATCGCAAAAACTAGCTCAACTCAACCGAGCGATGTTGCGGTTTACAATGAATTATCCAGCATCGAGGCTTGGGCACAAGACACAAGCGAGAAAACCAAAATCTTAGTAATCGATGAATTTAATGTCGATGGTTCAACTAATTTTACCTTGTTCCGTGATTTGGCTAACAATCCCAATAAATTCCCGCAAACAATTTTTCACGATGGAAAATCTGTTACTTTAACAGAAAAACACAAAGTAGTTTTTCTTGGCAATCCGCCAAATTATGGCAATCGTTATTCACAAAAATTATTCGAAGATTGCGAAATTCCCGAATGGCATTTGCAAGATTTTCCAGTTTCTTATATTTACGAAGAAATTTTAGCAAAGCCGATTTATGAAGGACTTTCGGCGGAATCTAAAGGAAAATTATCGATAAATGAATTCAAAGAAATCGCCATCGAAAAAATCAAAAATTATAAAGCAAAGAATCAAGGCGATCCTCAAACCAAAGACATCTTACCTTCAGAAACAGTTCGAGAATTACAAGAAAAGGTTTTAAAAGAAATTGTTAAAAAAATATCTCCAATTGAAGCTAGCCAAGTTAAAAATGCTAATTTTATCGCGACCGAAGTCAATCAACAAAATATTACCAAATTACAATCGGCGATTGAGATTAGAAAATTACAAAAAAGCAAAGAACTTCCATCGCAATTTTTAGGAACTTGCGGAGTAATTTTTGAAGGCGATTCCGGCGTTGGTAAAAGCGTTATGATCGAAGCGGTACTTGAAAATCGTGGAATTACAAAAATTGATTCATTGGAAACTTTAAAGAGACAAATTGAAATAGAAAAAAATTCGAACACAGAATCTGAAACTTCACCCGCAACCAAACCTTATTATTACTACAAAATTCCTGCCAGTTTGCAAATTAAAGAAATTGAAGAAAATTTAATCGGGGCTTTTGAATTAGGCGTCATCGTAGTTTTTGATGAGATGAACACCCGCATCAAAGAAGGCGGACTCGAAAAAACCATCAACGCTTTATTAACCGGTCAACATCCAACCAATCCACAAATCAAACCGCAAGCCGGATTTATGCTTATTGCCAGCGTTAACAAGGCAACCAATGCCGGCAGATCGGAAATCAGCCCCGCGATTATTACTCGAGGTTATGGTATTAAAGCCGAATCTTTGAGTAAATATAAGGCACAAGATTTTGAAGAGATAATTGGAAATTGGATAGAAAATGAAGGAAAACAAAAAGGGGGAATCGAAAAAGAGGAAATTACTTTTGCCAAAGAATCAAATCAAATCGAGATAAAACAAGCTTCCGAAGCGATTAAAAAATTAGTTGAAACGCAACCAGAAAAATTAAAAAATTTACGTGATTTGCAAAAAATAAGACCGGAAGTTTTGAGGGAGCTGAAATCTCAAAATAATGAAATAACTCGAACGAGTTCTTTAAGGTAATGAAAATTACAAACCCAAAGCAATTAAGGTTTTAACATATTCATTTTTTGGCTTGGAAAAAATAGTGTTTACGTCTTGATATTCAACGATTTCACCATCTTTTAAAACCACAATAAAATCACTCATTTTGGCGATCACTTCTAAATCATGCGAAATAAAAATATAAGAAATTTTTTGATGTTTTTGAATCGAAATTAATAAATTCAAAATGTCATTTTGCGTAGCAAAATCAAGTGCCGAAGTTGGCTCATCCAAAATTAAAATTTCTGGATTTAAAATTAAACTCCGCGCCAAAGCCACTCTCTGCCTTTGCCCGCCCGAAAGTTGATGTGGAAATTTATTAAACAAAATTTCATCAAGCTTCATTTTTTGCATTATTTGGCGAACATCATTTTCAAAATTTTTAGAAGCAATTTTATGAATTATTAAACCTTCGGCAATAATGTCGCAAACCTTCATCCGCGGGTTCAAACTCGAATATGGATCTTGAAAAATTATTTGAATTTTACGACGCAATTCTTGACTATTTTTTTGCCAATTTTTATCGCCAAATAAATTTATTTCTCCGTCAAATTTAATTAAATTAACCAAAGCTTTGGCGAGCGTTGATTTACCCGAACCGCTTTCGCCAATTATTCCCAAATTTTGCTGAGTGTTTAAAGAAAAATTTAAATTTTTATTAGCAAAAAATTCCTTATGTTTGACCGTTAAGTTTTTTACTTCTAAAATTTTATTATTAGCTTCAAAGCCTTTATTTTCAGTATTTCGCGCAATTTCTAAATTATTATTTTTCTCGCCAATTTCAATAATTTCATCGGCCAATTTTGCCACCGCTTTGCGATTGTGACTTATTAATAAAATAGCAATATTTAAATTTATTGATAAATTTTTTAACAATTTTAAAATTTCATTTTGTACAACAGCATCAAGGGCTGTCGTCGGTTCATCGGCAATAATAATTTGTGGATTATTGGCAATCGCAATCGCAATCATTACTCGTTGTTTTTGTCCGCCCGAAAGTTGATGCGGATAACAATTTAACCTAGGAATCAAAGCCTCGAGCTCAACTTTTTTCATTAAATCATGCAAGCGATTTTTCAATTCATTTTTTGAAATTTTTGGATTGTGAATCGTGATCGCCTCTTCAATTTGTTTGCCAATTTTATGGAGAGGATTTAGTGCGGTGTTTGGATCTTGAAAAATAAAACCGATTTTTTTTCCACGAATTTTTTGCAAAGATTTTTCATCAAGTTGCAATAAATTTTGATTTTCAAATAAAATTTCGCCCGTTATTTTAGCGTTATTTAATAATCTTAAAATAGTGAGCGCAATGATTGATTTTCCTGATCCGCTTTGCCCAACCAAAGCGCAAATTTTCGCAGGTTTAAGTTCGCAACAAAAATTTTTAACCACTAAATTTTCTTGTTGGTTGCGATTTACAAAACTAATATTGAGATTGTTAATTTTTAGAAGCATTTTTTATAAAATTTTTTTATAATTCTTGTTCTTTTTATAAAAAAATCAAATTAGTTTTATTGTTTATGTCTAAAAAATTTATTATGTGGTTTCGCCAAGATTTGCGAATTAGCGACAATCCCGCCTTACTCTCGGCAATTGAAAATGGCATCATCATGCCGATTTATATTTTTGAAGAACAAGTTGGTGAAAATAGAAAAATTGGCTCGGCGAGTAAATGGTGGCTTCATCACAGCTTGGATTCTTTAAATAAATCTCTCGACAATAAATTAAATTTTTATTGCGGAGAATCCAAAGAAATTTTAGAAAATTTAGTTGAGAAATTTGAAATTGCGGGAATCTTTTGGAATCGTTGTTATGAACCACAACGCATTCAAAAAGATCGCGAAATAAAATCATTTTTTAAGCAAAAAAATATTATTGTGCAAAGTTTTAACGCTTCGCTTTTGTGGGAACCGCACGAAGTTTTGAAAAGCGATCAAACTCCGTATAAAGTCTTTACGCCTTACTACCGCAAAGGTTGCTTGCAAAAAACTGCACCGCGAAAACCTTTAAAAAAACCCGAAAATTTTAAAATTTTTTACGATGAAAATAACAAAATTAAATTAAAAAATTTGCCACTTTTGCCGATAATAAAATGGGACCAAGAGATGCAAAATTATTGGCAAATTGGCGAAGATTTTGCTTACAAAAAAATGCAAAATTTTGTTAAAAATAATTTACAAAATTACAAAGATGGACGCAATTTTCCGTCGCAAAATAATGTCTCTCGCCTCTCTCCTCACTTACATTTTGGCGA
>CAXNDB010000063.1:0-5568 GCA_964201025.1 Rickettsiales bacterium UBA1997
TCGATCAAAATCAACCGACAAAATTAAATTTGAAACTTGCTTTTGCTTTGTGCAAAGATGTCTGCGTCCCTATCAATCAAGAGTTTAATATTGATGTTGTTAATAAAATTGACATGAATGTCATTAATAAAATTGAAAAATTTTACGGACAAAATCTTGTCGAAAAAAATCTCAATTCTTCAGAAAATTTTTCGGAAATTGATATGTCTTTTGGCGACACCATAAAAACCAAAAAAAATCCTAATAAAATTTATTTAATGATTTTATTGGCAATGTTTGGTGGCTTGATTTTAAACATTATGCCTTGCGTTTTGCCCGTCATTTCCATCAAATTAATTTCAGTTCTAAAGCATTCGGGAGCAACAATTTCCAAAATCCGTTTCAGTTTTTTTGCAACCATCGTTGGAATCTTAAGTTGTTTTGTAGTTTTGGCGCTTTTCTCTTACGTAATTCAGTCGGCAGGAAGCTCTCTGGGTTGGGGTTTTCAATTCCAAAATCCATTTTTTTTAATTTTTTTGATAACGATTTTAGCATTTTTTATTGCCGAACTTTTGGGAATTTTTGAAATAAGTTTTAGTCAATTTTTAGCAACAATTCTTGATAAAAAAATCTCCGAAAAGGAAGCTGAAAAAAATATTTTTATGCCAAATTTTTTATCGGGAATTTTGGCAGTTCTTCTAGCCACCCCTTGCTCGGCGCCATTTTTGGGAAGCGCCATTTCTTTCGCCCTCACCCAAGATTTTTTAACAATTTTACTCATTTTTATTTTTATTGGAGTTGGATTTTCCACGCCCTACTTCATATTAATTGCATCGCCAAAATTAATAAATTTATTACCAAAGCCCGGAAAGTGGATGATGAAAATTAAACATTTAATGGCAGGATTTTTATTCGCCACAGCAGTGTGGTTAAGTTTTGTTTTAAGCAACATGATTGGCCTTCTTCCGGCTTTATTAGTGGCAATTTTTTCAGTGTTAATTTTTTGTTCTCTGAGAATTAAAACCAAAATGGTTAAAGTAATTTTTATAACGATTTTAATTGTTTTATCCTTCACTTTGCCCTTTGATTTCCACGATAGAGAAGTGAAAGTTAAGTCGGAACAAAATAGTTATTGGCAAGTTTTTGACGAATCAATTTTACAAAATTTAGTTTCCGAAAATAAAATTATAATTGTTGATGTAACCGCTGATTGGTGCTTAACTTGTAAGTTTAATAAGATTTTAGTTTTGAACGACAAAGAAATTGTTAAAAAGCTTAAAAGTGGCGAGGTTATTGGCTTGAGAGCCGACATTACTCAACCAGATTCCGATGCTATGAAATTTTTAGCGAAGCATAATCGTTATGCCATTCCCTTTAATGCAGTTTACGGTCCGAATGCTAAAAATGGTCTTTTGGCCAGCGAATTTTTGAACAAAAAACAGCTTCTCGATTTAATTGAAAAGGCTCGATAAAAATTTAAGGTCTTTTTATTTTGTAAATTTTATTATCGAGTTTGATTAAAATTCCATCTTGACTATTTTTAAGATCTTCTTCAATTTTCTCAAAAGAATCTTTAAAAATATTTTCTCCAAATGCCTTATTTAAAGTTTCGATAATCGCTTTTAATTTAAACAAATATTCCTTATCGATAAATATTTTTGGCGACAAAACATTCATAATTCTATAGCAATTTTGATTTGATTTTGATTGAACTTTATCGCAAGAATAACCAATCCTATCAAGCTTTCCAGCGATTATAAAGCCTGAATGATTTTTCTTATTTTTACCATCATAAATATTATAAAACCAAGGATCGGCATAATAAGAATTTGTAAGTTTTATATTTTTTCTAAAATATTTTTCGTTATCAGGATGAAAATAATTTTGGACTAATAAGCCATGACTTTTATTAAGATAAGATAAAAAATGCGAAGTATAAATTTCTTGGATATAAAAATGAAAAATATTTAAATCTTTAAAATCTTCTTTGATCTTTGGATCTTTTTTATATGAATCTTTTTCAAAAAGTTTTTCAAAAGTCATTCCATATCTAACATTGATTTTTTTCAAATTTTCGCTTGCACTTTCTTCGATTGGAAAATCTTGTAATACTCCATTTTTCATAGCTTTAAGAAAAATTTTAACAAAATTTTGACCTTCATAATAATTTTTTTGCTCAATAGCATTGTAATTAAAAATATTGATTAAGGCGATTGAAATTGAACAAGCTATCACAACAAAATGAATAACAATTTTTTGCCTCATTTCGCTTAAATAAAGTCGAGAATTATTGAAAATATAACTTATATAAGCGATTAATAAAAATCCCATTCCAAAAAATTGTAAAAATATTTGAACAAAGGCAACTTCATAAATGTCTTCAAGGACCCAAGTTTGATATTTATATGACAGACTAATCATTCCCGATGGCACTAAAATTAAAATAAATCCAATCAAAACAACATCACGATAATTATTTTTTAAATTGATTTTTGGGATTACTTTTAAAAATATAAAATATGCCGAAATAAACAAAATAGTTGCGGAAAAAATATGCTCAAAATTCAATTCAACTAGGTATAATTCTTTATGAAAGGCTCCAAATGGTAATGATGCAATTATTTGAACTATCCAACTCAAAAAAAATCTTTCAAGATTAAAATTTATATCAATTCCATCATATACATCTGCTTTCGATGCATGCAAATAAATACAAATTGCAACCCACAAAAAAAATGGAATGAGAAAAAATTTTAATTCTTTGAAGCAAACTTGAATTGATAACAAAGAATATTTCCCGATTTTTTTCATTAAACTTAAATCAGCTTTTAATTCTTGAGATTGTAGTTTAATTCTAACGGCAAGAACAATAAAAATTGGCACAATACATACTCCAATTTCATAATGAAAAAAAGACCAAATAAAAAATATCCACGTTAAAAAGAAGTATTTTTTTGATTTATTTTCATGCCACAAAATGTAAAAGCCCGAAGCCAAAGCAATTGAAATTGCCGAATATTGAGTTGATAGACCCATTGAGGCAAGAGGATCGACGATAGTTATAATTATAAATGTAATCGGCATCAAAAAAATGAATGCCTTATAATTGTCAGAATTTTTTGTTAACACCTTCAAGAACCAAGCGAAACTGAGAACGGAAATTAAATTAAATAGCGATTTTACAATATAATAACTTAAGCGATCATGAAAAAAATAATAAATTATATAATGAGTTAAATATAAGCCATAAAATCTTCCAAGTTCAAAAAAACCCTTAAAGGAATCAACGGATATTTCAAAAAAATTTCCATCATAAAATTTTATTTCGGAATAAATTAAATAAATTAAGGTCTTATCATCACAATAAAAATAAGCATATAAAATCATGGGCAAGAAAAAAATTCCATAATAAAAAATAGCCAAAAAAAATAGATTTTTTTTTGAATCAATTGTTGGAAATTTAATTATTTTATTTAGACTCATTTTTTTAGTTAAATTATTAATTTTTTAGATTTTAAAAATGATATTATCAGTTATAATTCCTTGTTTCAACGAAAAAAATACTATTAAAGAAATTATTTTAGCGGTAAAAAATTCTTCATATAAAAATCAAGAAATCATTATTGTTGATGATTTTTCAACTGATGGCACAAGAGAAATTTTACAAAATGAAATTACCTCTTTGGTTGATAAAATTATTTATCAAACGCATAATCAAGGAAAAGGCTCCGCTCTTAGAGCTGGAATTGCCGAAGCTACGGGTGATATTATTATAATTCAAGATGCCGATTTAGAATATGACCCCAAAGAATATCTAAAAATTATCACTCCGATTTTAGAAAATAAAGCCGATGTAGTTTACGGTTCACGCTTCATTAGTGGCGAAAGTCGACGCGTTCTTTATTTTTGGCACCGCGTTGCTAATTTTATCTTAACGACATTGTCAAATATTTTTACCAATCTCAATCTTAGCGACATGGAAACTTGCTACAAAGCCTTTCGAAGCGTAATCATTAAAAAAATCAACATCGAAGAAAATCGCTTTGGTTTTGAACCCGAAATTACCGCCAAAATTGCTAAAACAAAATGTCGAGTTTACGAAGTCGGAATTAGCTACAATGGCAGAACTTATGAAGAAGGTAAAAAAATTACTTGGAAAGATGGATTTCGTGCTTTATATTGCATAATCAAATACAATTTAAAAAAATCATAAACCATGACCGAACTTACAAAACTAAGCATCAAAGACACTCTTGTTGGATTAAGAAATAAAAAATTTAGTGCCACTGAAATTACCAATTCCTATATTCAAAATATTGAAAAAAATCGTCATTTAAATTGCTTTATCACCGAGACTTTTGATATCGCTTTAAATCAAGCCAAAGAAGCCGATAAAAACATCGCTAAAGGCGAAATTCGTGATCTCGAAGGCATTCCGCTCGGAATAAAAGATTTATATTGCACCAAAAATATTCGCACTACTTGTGCTTCAAAAATGTTGGAAAATTTTGTGCCAACATACGAATCAACCGTCACTCAAAAACTTTTTGACGCCGGCGCTATTTGCCTCGGCAAAACCAATATGGATGAATTCGCCATGGGCTCCGCCAACGCTAATTCTTATTTCGGCAAAGTAATAAATCCTTACAAACGCAACGATTCCAATGAAGATTTAGTGGCGGGAGGCTCTTCGGGCGGATCAGCTTCGGCGGTAAGCGCTAATTTATGTGCCGGCGCAACCGGCTCCGATACAGGTGGCTCAATTCGCCAACCCGCCTCATTCACCAACACCGTTGGTGTAAAACCAACTTACGGTCGCTCATCGCGTTATGGCATGATAGCCTTCGCCAGCTCGCTTGATCAAGCCGGAATTTTTGCCAAAAATGTTGAAGATTGTGCTTTACTTCAAAGAATAATTTCGGGTCATGACAATAAAGATGCGACTTCAATCAATATCGCCGTTCCGCAATTCGACAAATTATTAAATTCCAATGTTAAGGGTTTGAAAATAGGGATTCCCAAAGAATATCGCATTGATGGCATGCCCGCCGAAATTGAAAAATTATGGCAAAAAGGTATCGAAATTTTACGCGATCGTGGCGCTGAAATTATCGATATTTCTCTGCCTCACACTCAATATGCCGCCGCAGTTTATTACGTTATCGCTCCCGCTGAATGCTCTTCGAATTTAGCGCGTTTTGACGGTGTTCGTTATGGCTTTAGAACTTCTCAAGAAAATATTTCCATCAATGAAATGTATCAAAAAACTCGCGCCGAAGGCTTTGGCACCGAAGTTAAAAAAAGAATCATGATTGGGACTTATGTTTTATCGGCTGGATATTACGACGCTTATTACAAAAAAGCTCAAAAGGTGCGTCGCTTAGTTTTAAATTATTTTATCGAGGCCTTCAAAAAAGTAGATGCCATTTTAACGCCATCAACTCCAAATTCAGCTTTTGGTTTCGAAGAAATGAAAAATTTCGACGCGGTGAAAATTTATTTAAATGACGTCTTTACCGTTCCATCAAATTTGGCTGGATTGCCCGCCATTTCTGTGCCCGCAGGCTTTGATAACAAAGGCTTACCGCT
>CAXNDB010000064.1:0-5568 GCA_964201025.1 Rickettsiales bacterium UBA1997
AGCTTTTTTTGCCTCTTCGATCGAAACCTCAATATCGACTTTGCCAATCGCTTGTAATTTACCATTTTCCATCGGCAATTGCCCTGAAATAAAAACCAAATTACCAGTTTTTACAAAACCAACATAATTAGCAACAGGTGCTGAAGGGGTAGGGAGCGCAATTCCCATTTCATTTATTTTTTTTTCGTAGTTTGACATATTAATTAATTTTGAATTTGAATTGGAAGTATTTTATTTGAAAGTTTTGCTAAACGAATGGTGAAAGCTTCTTTAGATACTTGGAATTTTTTCGATAGATAATCTAACCAAAGAAGATCAATATCAATTTTATCCTCAACTAATTTAACTATTCCCGTCAAGTGAGCCAACTCTATAATGGCATCTTCTGGCATAAGAATTTGTGCGGCTCTTTCGTTAGCCTCAGCTTCTTCCTTATTGGTAATTTTATTATTCTTACGATATAATTTTTTATATTCCATATTATCATCTACACCTTCTCCAATCAAATGTTTATGAAGTTCAAAATGGGCAAGCTCGTGAGCCATGGTAAATCTTTTACGATAATAATGATCAACTCCGCTGATATTAATTACAAATTTATCACCTTCTTTTTTTATTTCTCCGCATATATTATCTTCAAAACCCAGATAGCTTTTATCTAAAATAATTCCTTCATTGCGAATCTGCTCTTCAATGTTTACAGGAACTTTGTGATTCAAAATAATAGATTGAATTCCTTCGAAAATAGTATTTTTTTTCATTTGATAAATGATTTAATTTTGATTTATTATAAATTTAATCGTTATTTATTGTCAATTTTTAAATTCTTTCATTGTCCTAGTAAATAATTCTTCATAATATTTTTCATCATCTTCGGTAACTTCCGACCATCTATCTTTATCCCAATTTTTTTTCATATTACTAAAACATTTTCTTGTTTCTTCTCTAATTATTTCTTGAACTCGCCCCCCTTCTTTAAATTCTTCTTTAATGGCTTCACTTATTTTTGTTTTCACTACGGTCTCGATATGCAAAAAACCAATTATCCCAGCAAGCCCAAAAATTATGGCAATAATTCCAAGGAGAATAGAAACCAAATCGAGGCGACCAATTTGATTAGCGTAAGAAATGGCGTCGGCGCTTTGCTTGGTTAGCTCCGTAGCTTTTTTGTAATTTTCACCATCATTGATAATCCAAATATTTTTGGCATCGCTAAATTTGGTTAAATCGGCAATTTGTTGTTTCGATAATTTGCCTTGTTGAATTACAAAAAAAGGCAGATTATTTTTGTCAATTTTGCGATGATCTTTTGAAGAAGAAATGATAATGCTCCCAAATAGCACAAAGAGAATTAGAATGGCGAAGTCGCTTAATTTAAAAATTTTTTGCATAATTTAAGTGGTGATTTAAATTTATATTTCTTATGGAATATTTACAAAAATAAATAAATAAAAATAAAAGTAAAATAATTTTTTAATTTAAAAATATTTTACAAATTTATTTAAATTAAAAATTTTATTTTAAGATCTAGTTTTTTAAATAGGAAATATTGGTTTATAATTTAAAAAAAATCCTAAACGCCTTTAATACCAAGCTTTGCAAACAATTCTTGATCTTTTTGAGTTTGTGGATTTTGCGTCGTCAAAAGTTTTTCGCCATAAAAAATCGAGTTGGCTCCCGCCAAAAAACACAAGGCTTGAGTTTGTTCATTCATTTCTTCGCGACCCGCCGATAAGCGTACTTTGGCTTTCGGCATCATAATTCTCGCCACCGCGATGGTGCGAATAAATTCAAACGGATCGAGGCTTTCAACGTTTTCTAGTGGCGTCCCCTTAACTTTCACCAACATATTGATTGGAACCGACTCAGGTTGCTTCGGTAAATTGGCAAGCACTATCAACATTTTGGCGCGATCTTCGCGTTTTTCGCCCATACCAACAATTCCGCCCGAGCACACATTTAGCCCCGCTTTACGCACATTTTTTAAAGTGTTTAAACGATCGGCAAAATTGCGCGTGGAAATAATTTCCGAATAAAATTCTTCGGAAGAATCGATATTGTGATTATAATAATCCAAGCCCGCTTCTTTCAATTTTTTACTTTGCGAATCTGTAAGCATGCCTAGAGTCATGCAGGTTTCCAAGCCAGTCTCTTTTACGGCTTCGACAATTTCACAAATTTTTTCGACATCACGATCGTGCAAACTACGCCACGCCGCACCCATGCAAAACCTAGAAGCGCCGGCTTTTTTAGCATTTTCCGCCGATTCTAAAATTTTATCAATCGGCATCAATGCTTGTTTCTCTAAGCCCGTATCATAATGGGCTGATTGCGGACAATATTTACAATTTTCGGGGCATGCTCCGGTTTTAATGCTTAACAAAGTACTAATTTGCACTTCATTTTGATTATGAAATTGACGATGAAGGGTTGAAGCCTTGAAAATCAAGTCGTTAAACGACATTGAAAATAATTTTAAAACCTCTTCAACTTGCCAATCTTGTTGAATATTTTGGTCTAAATTTTGGTAATTAAAATCGTAATTATCGCTATTTTCTGCGGAAAATTTTTGAATATTTTTCATGATTCAAGATGATTAAATTTATTTGAATAGAAAAATAATAAAGGAGAAATCTAAAAGTTCAAATGAATAAAGAATTTAGGAATTCAACCTTAGGTGGCAAGATATTTGCCCCTAAAGTTGTTAAAAGTTTTGCGAAAATTATGTGCAAACTCCAGCGACGGCGCAAGTAATGCCCCAGCCCGAAGAAGAGCAAGTGCAGTTAGATGGATTAGTACCGCCATTTTTACAAGTAAGGCTAATACCAGTGCCAGGAAGAACCATAGTCTGAGTAACTTTTAGGTTAGCTGGAACAAAACAATGTGATTGAGCACAAGTCGCGCTGCCCGTGTTAGTAAAGGCAAGGTTAGGAGCCCCTGAACAACCTGGTGCCGCCGCTGGCTGTGTATAAGTATATCCGGGCAAACAAGAAAAACTACTGGCGCCAACTGCCATAGTGCCAACAGAATTAGCAACAGCACTAGTTGAGCAAACACCTGCTTTCGTAGCATCTTTCTCGATTTTCCATTTTTTAAATAAATATAGCTCGATGTCATCTTTTTCGGAGGCGACTAAATTACGTTCATAAATTATTAATTCGCCAATTCGGCCTTTATTAAAAACAGCTAAGGGGGCAGCATTTTGAGCGCCGATTATTAGTTCATCAGAATTTACGCCAGTCCCGCCAGTGTCACTTTTATAAACATCGTCAACCTCAATTCCGAGCGTTAAAGCTGAGCGCGTAAGAGCGATCACATTAACTTTTCCTGCCGATGCTTTTTTGGCACCATAAACCGATCCAGTATTATCGGAAAGCTTGTAAAATCCAGTAGATTCAAGTTCTAATTTATATGGAAAAACTGTCCCTGTTGCACTTCTTTTTTCTAAAATAACAGTGGTGGCTGTTGGAATTACAACGGGCTGATAAACTAAATAAATCGTGTATTCTCCGGTAGAATTATCAAATCTATCGTTTAATTTAAAAAAATTTGATTCGCCATTTAGATTAAGTCCGGGCAATCCGCTGACTTTATTAGAAGAAAAAGTGGAGGTTCCAGCTAATGTAAACTTGGCACTTGATCTTGGATTCAAATCTTTCAATTGCGTAACGGGATCACCATCAACAGCTTGCTTACTTGTCGCAGTTAACGAACCGCCGTCGCTAACAGCATCTAACCACAAAACTAAATCTCTAATTCTACCAACTCTCGAACCCTTAGAAGCAGTTCTGGCACCTTTTAAAGCCGCTTCATCAATCATATCTGAAGCCTGAGAAATTCCCGCTATCAAAACACCAATTATTAAAATTACTACCGAGATTTCAATGAGAGAAAATCCTTTGCGGTTTTTTCTGAATCTTTGAATTGTTTTAAATAAGTTAAGAGTCATTTTTGAAAATAAATTAGAGATAAAAAGATTTTGAATTTTATTTTTAATTTTTAAAATTTTGTTTGCAATTTATTTTGCACATTAATCGATTTAATTTATTTTTTCCAAAAAATATGGGATTTGAAAAGCGAGCCCATTTGATTTTTATCAATTAATCGTGAAAATCCGCTTAAAATTTCTCGTGATAAAAGCTGATTTTTTTCGAGCAGAAACTCAACTCTTTGTTGGGCTCCCAAGCTTAACAAAAACTCTTCTTGTGTAATTAAGGAAGAATTAAGCCCAAAATTTTTAACAATTTTGTCGAGAGCAAAAAAATCAACTTGAGCGGTGATGTCGCAATCAAAAAGCCCTTCTAAAAATGCAATTTTTTGATGATTTTTTATGGCTTGCAACGTATTGGCAAATTCATATTCGCTATAACCATAATCAAAATTAATCGCAATTCCACCCTCTATTCCAATGGCTTCACATAATTTTTTCATAAATTTTTGAGCGGATTCTGAATATTCGAAAACCGCTTTTTGCGGAGCGTTTTGTGAAAAAAATTTTCCTAATTTTTCTTCAACAAAATCGTGAGTTTTAGCATTAAATTTTTCAAGAAAAAATTGAGGATTTTGTAAATTTTTTTTATCGCTAAAACCTACTAATCTCTCGCACCAACCCTCATTGGTTTTAACATATTGATCAATGGCGAAGCAATCAAAAAGTTCATTCGAGATAAAAAATATTTCACCATTTTTTTCTTTCAAAAAATCATCAAAATTTTTATGCCATTTTATTAAAAAATTTTGCAAATTTTGTTGCTGAATTTTTTGTAAAATTGGATTTATTTCAATAATATGAAATTGCGTTCGACCTAGAAAATCAAGCGCTTGCGGATTATTTTTTTGAGCTAATTTATTTATGATTTGCAAAATATCTTTAAACAACGTGCCTTTTCCAGCGCCCATTTCAACTAAATAAATTTTATTTTTGGAATTAGATGCAACGTGAAGGAGATAAACAGCCACAAGCTCTCCAAAGATTTGTGAAATTTCGGGGGAAGTTATGAAATCAGCATTTTTACCAATCGGATTTTTGGTTTTATAATATCCTCTTTTTTCGTCAAATAAAGATTTTTCAATTAAGGTTGAAATTTTCATTTGAATCGGGATTTAGGGGCGCCAAGCTAGAAAATTTTTCAAAAATTTCAGCCCAACTTCGCCACTTTTTTCCGGATGAAATTGCGCACCGACAATATTATCTTTGGCAATGATTGAATTAATCTTTGAGCCATATTCTACATAGCCCAAAACGTTATTATCATTTTGGCAAATAAAATGATAAGAATTGGCGAAATAAAAATTTTCTTCATCTTTTATATCTTTAAAAATCGGATGTTTCGGCTGTTTTATTTTTAATGAATTCCAACCCATATGCGGAATTTTTAAATTCTCATCGCCAACAATTTTTTCAACCTTACCATTAATAAATCCCAAACCTTGATGCTCGCCATTTTCTAAACCTGAGGAAGCCAAAACCTGCATGCCAACACAAATTCCCAAAAAAGGTTTTTTGTATTTTAAGACCTGATTACGTAATTCGGAAAGAAAGCCGTCGACCGTTTTAAGCCCTTCCAT
>CAXNDB010000065.1:0-5566 GCA_964201025.1 Rickettsiales bacterium UBA1997
TATAAAAATTTTTAAAACTTAAATTTATTGAGAAGTTTTATTGTTGATTACTTTTTCGATTTTCATTTTTGCCTCTTCCAACCTTGAAGCGCAATGCTCTTTTAAGGCGCTTCCTTCTTCGTAAAGCTCAATCATTTGATCAAGATTAATTTTTTGCGAGGAAAGAATTTGAGAAATCTCCTCGAGCCTTGCCATCGAATCTTCGAACGACATTTTATTAATTTTTTTAACGACGTTTTTTTCTGAAATATTGCTCATAAAATATATTTTTAATCTTGATTTTTTTCTTCAAATAAAGGTAATTCAACACCAATTTTATCGGTTAATCGAATCGGGTATTTATCAGAAAAACACGCATCGCAATATTGCGGATTATCATTATTTCTATTAGTGTTGGCGATGGCTTTGTAAAGCCCATCAATCGATAAATAACCCAAATAATCGGCGCCAATCATTTGACGAATTTCTTCAACCGATAAATGTGAAGCAATTAAATCTTTTTTGTCTGGGGTATCGACTCCGTAAAAACATGGTGAAATCGTTGGCGGTGAAGCGATTAACATAAAAATTTCTTTGGCTCCAGCATCACGAATTAATTGCACAATTTTTTTAGAAGTGGTGCCACGAACAATGCTATCATCGATTAAAATAACCCTCTTTCCCTTTATTGCCGTAAGGTTGGCGTTGTGTTTTAATTTTACGCCAAAATGACGAATGCGATCTGTCGGCTCGATAAAAGTACGTCCGACATAATGGTTACGAATGATTCCAAGCTCAAAAGGAATTTGCGATTGTGAAGCAAAACCAATCGCCGCCGCAACTCCCGAATCGGGAACGGGAACAACGACATCGGCTTCAATTTTGATTTCTTTGGCAAGTTGAACGCCAATATTTTTACGCATATCATAAACGCTTTTACCTTCAACCACACTGTCGGGACGAGCAAAATATACATATTCGAAAATACAAAATTTTGGTGATTTTATTTCAAAAGGTTTTAGAGATTTAACACCATTTTGATTGATGATAATCATTTCGCCATTCTGAATATCGCGTTCAAAAGTTGCACCAATAATATCGAAGGCACAAGTTTCCGAAGCGACAACATATGAATCGCCGAGACGAGCCAAGCTCAAGGGGCGAACGCCATGCGGATCACGTAAAGCAATAATTCCATCCTTATGAATTATCACCAAAGAAAACGCTCCTTCAATTTGCGAAGTGGCATCGATTATTTTTTCTTCCAAAGAATTTTTTTGACTTCGTGCAATTAAATGAATTATAACTTCGGTATCCATCGTCGATTGAAAAATCGCGCCGCGATTAATAAGTTTTTTACGCAAAGTTAAGGCGTTGGTTAAATTGCCGTTATGTGCCAAGGCTAGAAAACCGTGGCTTAATTCGGCATAAATTGGTTGATAATTACGCGCATTTTTTTTGCCCGCCGTTGAATATCGCACATGACCAATCGCCGAGTCGCCTTCAAGTTTTTTTAAAACTTTTTGCGAAGTAAAATTATCGGCGACTAAACCATCGGCAAAATGAAAATTGGCAATCTCGCCTTTCATGGCAACAATTCCCGCCGCTTCTTGACCGCGATGTTGCAGGGCGTGCAATCCAAGAGCGGTATTGATGGAGGCATCTTGCGAGCCATAAATTGCAAAAACACCGCATTCTTCGTGGAGCTCATCAAACATAAATCATTTAAAAAAAATTAATTGGCATTTATTGAAGTTGATCATAATTATTTCGCGACATGAGATATTTGTAAACAATCATGTTTTCAATAATTCTTTGCACATAATTACGCGTTTCAGAATAAGTTATTAACTCAATCCAATCAACTATTTTATTATAATCTTTTTCGAGTCGCGGATCGTAAAACTCGTTAATCCAACGTTTTGTTGCATTCGGACCAGCATTATAAGAGGCGATTGCCAACATTTCCGAGCCATTAAATTCATCGATTAATTTTTTAATATAAAAAGAACCGAGTCGAACATTATATTGAATATCGTGAGTTAATTTTTTTTGATCATATTTTACACCTAATTCTTTGGCGACTAATTTTGCCGTTCCCGGCATTAATTGCATGAAGCCCAAGGCGCCGACATGACTTACTGCCATTTGAGCAAAACCGCTTTCTTGTTTAATAATCGCATGAACCAATGGAGCAAATTCATCATTCATTACCTCTTTAACTATTTGGAATTTTTCGCGCACAAAAAACACATTTTTCTTGGAGGCGATACGAGAAATTTTGGCATCGAGTTGACGATCTCCGATTTCTCCAACGATTTTCATAATAACCGCAATTTGACCTTCAGTCGGAGCATTATTTACCAACCATTCAAATATTTTAGAAGCATTGTCGCGATCACCAGAAATCGCCAAAATGTAGGCAATTTGTGCAGCTCTCGATTCAGAAATTTTGACAATATCGCGACCCGTAATGTCGGGGCTTTTGGGTAAAATTATATCTTTTTCAGAACCAAGCGGATCAAGGTTTTTATGTTTATGAATAGCGAGTTGTCCGTAAAAGAAAATTGGATAATTGGTGCCGGCTTTATATAATTCGATCGCTTTAGATTTTTGATTCATTGCTTCGTAACACATAGCTTCCCAATAGATGGCTCTAGATAAAGTAACCGGTTGCACCACATTTTTATGCATTTTTTGAAAATGAACTAAAGCGTCTTTTGGTTCATCGAGAAAACGTAAGGCAACCCAACCTGCCGTCCACTCAGCTTCCCAAAAATCGTTTGAAGTTACGGGTAAATTATGTTTTGATAAAATTTGGTAAGCTTTTTTAAATTGTTTTTGCTTGATCATTTCACGCCCATAAAGCCTTCTAAAACTCCACCATTTTTCAGGAAGTTTATAATTTTCTGGTAAATCTATCAATAAATCGATCACATCATCAATGCGATCTTTGGATTTATACCAAATTAATCTTTTAAAAGATAAAAGTTCGTTTGCCCTCAATCTTCTAGGAATATCAAGTAATAAATTATCAATATAACGGGGAGATTCTTCGATTTTTGCAATCGATTCAAATAAATTTCTATAATCCTTGCCGACGTAATTCATTATTCTTGCGGCTTCAATTTTTTTGCCCTCCCATAATAATCTTTCGATTCTTTGAGAATGATCATTTTCCGTTAAAATATCTTTATATTTTTCAATAAATTGTCTCTCAGAATCAACTGAAAAATTTTCTTTAATCCAGATTTTAGCGATTTCAGATTGAATTGTTTTACTTTGCGAGTCTCTAACCTCTTGATCGGTTTTTTCGGTGGCAATTTTTAGAATTTTTGATTCAACGACGTAAAGCTTTGATTCTGTAGTTAAGGCAGGATTTGAATTGAAATAAGCTTCGGCAATTTTGTAATCAACATTATTGGCGATGGCAACGCGCTCCACATTTCTTCTTAAATCATTAATGTTGGGCAAATAAGGATTATCAATTACAAAAGTTGAAATGTCATTGAAAGAAGTTTTTTTAGAATCAATTTTGCCACTATATTTATTCCATAAAATTATGTCGACAATCGCATCGGCTAAAGAATTTTTTTCATTACCAATGTTGCTTTTTAAAACTTTTACCAAATTCATCGCTTCGTCAAAATTATTTTTAGCTAACGCTGAATTAATGTTTCGAAGGGTTTCTATATCATTTTTAGTAAATTTTTTCCACAATTTATCGGTTTTAAATTCATTTTCTTGAGCAAAAGAAAATTGAGTTGAAAAACCAACGAAGAGAGCAATTGTTAGAAGCTTTTTAATAAATTGCATCACTTGGTTATTAATTGAGTTAGATAAATTTCAAAGAGTTTTAAAAAAATTTTTCAAACTTAAATAATAATTATTTTTTTTAAAAACTCAATTTGAAATTTCAAAAAAGATTGTAAATTTTGACTTGCTTTAAACTTAAACTAAATTTAAAATTTTTTTGTTACTTTTTTAAGCTTATTTAAAAATATAAATGGGATTTATAAATCATTTTTTCATAAAAATTAATTCTAAAAAAGTTGGAACCGATGAATTTGGCAACCAATATTTTGAAAAGAAAAACGGCAAAAGATTCGTTATTTATAATGGCATCGCCGAAGCAACTAAAATACCCTTTGAATGGCATGGATGGATGCATTATTCAATTCAAGAAATACCAACAAAGATTGAGGCAAATAAATTTTCTTGGCAAAAAATTCATCTACCAAACTTAACGGGCACCAAAAATTCATATTCACCTAAAATCAGCAATGAAAAAAAACCAAAATCTCACTATGAATCGTGGGAAGTTAATTAAATATAATTTTCTTAATCATGAATAAATCACATAATTATTTTGACTTTTTAATCGGAACCATTGTTCTGCTTTGTGCAATTGGTTTTTTTACTTATTCTTTTAAAAGCTCTAAAATTTCTACCAATAAGGGCTATAACTTAATTGCTAAATTTGATAATGCGGATGGCATTACAATCGGAAGCGACATCAAGATTGCTGGCATCAAAGTTGGCTCAATTACCGAACAAAATCTTGACGAAAAAACTTCAAAAGCTAATTTGAAAATGAATATTTCAAGCAATGTCAAAATTCCTGCGGACTCTTCTGCCAAGATTGCTTCCGAAGGTTTGCTTGGTGCCAAATATATTTCAATTGCCATGGGTGGCGATGAAGAAATTTTACAAGATGGTCAAGAAATTACCTTCACTCAATCTTCGATTAATTTTGAAGATTTACTTGGAAAATTTATTTTTAGCGATAAAAAAGGGAAAGAAAATGATAATGAAAAAAATTAATTATTTTTGCATCGCAATTATTTTATTAAAAGGCTTTAATGCCTATGCCCAAGAGCCCTTGAGTGAAAATAAAAACAATGAAAAACCTCAAAGTAATAAAGTTGAAATCGCTTCAAAAAATAAGAAAAAAATTAGCAAAGAAGAAGTTAAAATAAACGAAGAAAATCAAGATGATATTGAAGCTGAAGTTGAAGTTAAGCCCGATAATGATATATCACGTTTTAATAATTCAGCAATCGTTCAGGCTCTAAATAAAACTACGGCAAAAACCTTGATTCTTACTTTAAAAGTTGGTGAAAAAACTTCATTCGGATCACTAAAAATAATTGCTCACAAATGTTGGCAATCGCCACTCGAGCAAAAACCTGAAAATAAAATTCTTCTTGAAATTTTTGAATTTAGAAATGAATCCGAAGAAAAAACTCAAGAAAAACGCATTTTTTATGGTTGGATGTTTTCTTCAAGCCCTTCAATTTCAAGCCTTGAACATCCAATTTATGACATTACTGCTCTAAATTGCAAAACTAAATAATATGATCAAAATCGCTCCTTCAATTTTATCGGCTGATTTCGCCAAACTCGGTGAAGAAATTATTAATATTGAAAAAGCTGGAGCAGATTATATTCACATTGATGTTATGGATGGAAGCTTTGTGCCCAACATCACGATTGGCAATGAAGTGGTTAAATCTTTGCGTCAAAAAACTCAATTGCCTTTCGATGTTCATTTAATGATTAATAATCCCGATAATCATATCAAAGC
>CAXNDB010000066.1:0-5559 GCA_964201025.1 Rickettsiales bacterium UBA1997
TCGTGAGATAATAAAAACTCGAAATCAAAATGAAATTTTCAATTGAAAAAAGCGACGAAGGTTACTTCGCGTTAAAAAAATAGCCTAAACGGCTATTTTTAGCGAAGAACGGGATCATGAGCGAAGCGAAGCAATCCCAGTCGCGAATCTTTTTTGAAAAAAAAGATGAAGCGTTTATCCACAAGGAAATTTTAAAAAAGACGATTTCTTGATTTACTTTAACTTAACCCCCTCCCAAAATTTTCTTGCAGAAAATTTTACCCTCCCGAAAAGCCGGAGGGTGATTAGTCCGTAAGCTTAACTAGTAATTTAGTGGTGCAAGGTGTCAAGTGGTCGTGAGATAATAAACTAAACTAATTATCGTAAAGCATTATAAAAATATTTTGTTTATAAATAAACTATTGACAGAATATTCTTGCAATTAATATAATGTTAATCAAAAAATTACATTAGCTATTCTTGAATAAAATTCATAACTAATCTTAAAATAACACCAAAATAAAAAGATATTAAAAAAATGAGAAACACATATTTACCAGCCCATATAGCAAATTATTTCCTTTCAAAAGCCAAGAAAGATGGCGTCAAAGATATGACGCCAATGAAGTTAATAAAATTGGTTTATTTTTCTTACGCTTGGTATCTTGCGATTTTTGAAAAAAAACTCTTCACAGAAAGGGTGGAAGCTTGGCGCTACGGGCCAGTGGTTCCGTCAATTTATCATGAGTTCAAAAGATTTGGCAATTCGCCAATTCAACAATATTCTATAGATTTTGAATTATCTAAAGAAAATGATGAAATGTCTTATCCAGCAATCAGTAAGGAGGATGAAGATACTTTGAAAGTTGTTGGTGCCATCTGGGAAACTTATAAAGATCGTGATGGTTGGGATTTGAGTAGGATTACGCATGAAGATAATAATACTCCTTGGTCTCTTGCTTATGCTCAAGGAGAAAATTTTCCGATGGAAGATGATGAAATTGTAAAAAGAGCCCATGTAGCAATTGAAAAATATATTAAATCTGCTGAATAGATGAAGGATAAAAATATTATTGATAAAGTTTTATCATCAAATTATAAACAAAAAATATTATCGAGACCTCAAGCAAAAGATTTTGCGAATCCAAGCGAGTTGAAAGACGAAGATTTGCGTGCAAAGGAATTATTAAATGAAATTACGGAAAGCGAACTTAAACTTAAAAAAGGTATTTGCGTTTGGGTTAAATGGGTTGTTTCTATTTATCTAATTTTTATAGCTTACATATTGCTTCTTTTGGTTTTGAACGAGGGAAAATTAGAAAGTAGCGTAGTTATAGCATTGCTTACGACTACAACCATCAACATTCTTGGGCTACCATATATGATAATCAAATCTCTTTTTCCAGAAAAGAAAAATTAATTTATAAAATATTTAACTCTGTTTCGTGCCATCATTTCCACTTTCTCGATCAAGCTTCGACTTATTGAGAGCATTGCTTTCTTCGACCTCTTTTTTAATTTTTGCTTCATCTAAATCACTGCGAATTTCTTTAATATTATTAACGCGATGTTCATTGCCAAACATGTCAACAATTATGGTTGAGTCTTCTTCCTCGACATCTTCATGTTTTAATTTTTCCGAAGCGATGGCTTGATTTACTTCGTGCCGAAGGCTATCGAGTTCAAATTCTTTTTCCAAATCACTCAAAGAATTTTTGAGTTTTTGATAAAGTCTTTTGCCGTGATAAATTGCTTTGCCTACAAAGCGCGCAATCTCTGGTAGGTCTTGCGGTTTAATAAAAATAAGAATTGCCAATAAAACTAAAAATAGTTCCGCTAAAGAAAAACCAAACATTGTTATTTTTTAAAATTAACCAAAACGACCCGTGATGTAATCTTGAGTCTGTTGATTCGTCGGGTTAGTAAAAATTTTGTCGGTGGTATCGCATTCCACAATTTTTCCCATGTTAAAAAACGCCGTCATGTCGGAAACTCGTGCCGCTTGTTGCATTGAATGCGTAACGATGATGATGGTAAAATTTTCTTTGAGTTCGTCAATTAATTCTTCAATTTTCGCGGTGGCAATCGGGTCAAGGGCGGAACATGGCTCGTCCATTAAAATAATTTCGGGCTCGATGGCGATGGTGCGAGCGATACATAATCTTTGTTGTTGTCCGCCCGACAAAGCGCTGGCTTGGTCGTGAAGGCGATCTTTGATTTCATTCCACAATCCGGCTTTGGTTAAGCTTTCTTCGACAATATTATCGAGCTCAGATTTTTTTCGAAAAAGTCCATGAATTTTTGGACCATAAGCGACATTTTCATAAATAGTTTTAGGGAAGGGATTGGGTTTTTGAAAAACCATGCCAACCCTTGCCCGCAAAAGAACCAAATCAAGATCATCATGATAAATATTTTTGCCATCTAGCAAAATATCGCCCTCAATTTTGCAATTTAAAATCGTGTCATTCATGCGATTTAGGCATCGTAAAAAAGAAGATTTACCGCATCCCGAAGGACCAATCAAAGCGGTGACCGACTTCTCTTTGAAATTAATATTTACGTCAAACAAAGCTTGTTTTTGTCCATAGTGAAGATTAACATTGCTGGCGGTAATTTTATTTTCCATATTTTTTTAAGTAATTTAGAAATCATTTTTTGAAATTATAAAACCAATTTTCACAAATGCAAAGGTTGAAAAAATTTATTCCCAGATCTTTATTCGGTCGCTCAATGATGATTATCATCGTTTCAACGTTGATTGTTCAACTCGTTTCGATTTATGTTTTTTATTACACTCATCTCGATGTAATCACTAAACACATGGCACGAGGCGTTATCGCCGAAATGGTTTTTGTCAAAAATTCCGTTAACAAACCCGGATATAAATCATTGTTAAAAGAGCTCTCCGATAATACCGGAATGAAGTTTTCTTTTCAGCATAATCGTTGGTTGCAAACCAAAAAAATTGCCGATAGCGATTGGCATAAAAGTAAATTTTATAAATATATTAATCCGATTATTGATCCATATAACCGCTTTAAGTCCGAGCTTGATAATAATGGCTTGAAGCCCTATCAAATTTATGAAGATCATGAAAATAACGACATGATAACGGTAAAAGTTCAATTAGCACGAGGCATTTTGGCATTCGATATTCCGATTAAAAAAATCACCAGTTCAAGTTCTTATGTTTTTACTTTTTGGATGATTTTAACCACAATTTTAACTTCATTAATTTCAATTATTTTCTTTAGAAATCAAATTAGAGTGTTAAAAAATTTAAGCGATTTAGCGGAAAAATTTGGTCGAGGTCAAGATGTATCAAATATACGCCCAAGCGGTTCGCAAGAAATTCGTTCGCTGACAATTTCTTTTATTAAAATGAAAGAGCGGGTGATGCGTCAAATTTCGCAAAGAACCGATATGCTTTCGGCGGTTTCGCATGATTTACGCACTCCGCTTACGCGTATGAAATTGCAACTTGAAATGTTAAAACAGATTCCCGAAATTGATGATTTAAAAAGCGATGTTCATGATATGGAAAAATTGGTGAATGAATATTTAGATTTCGCTCGTGGTGACGATAAAGAAAAAATAAATATAATCAAAATTAATAAATTTTTAATAGAAAAAATTATTAGTTATTATGTAAAAATGAATCATAATATAAGTTATGAAACAAAAATAGCTGATGATTTTGAAATTCCGATAAAAAAATTAGCACTTAATCGAGCCTTAAAAAACCTTATAAATAATGGCTTGAACTATGCAAATAAAGTTTATTTAAATACTTATCTTTCGCAAAATAATTTAATTATTGAAGTTGAAGATGATGGTCCGGGAATTCCAAAAAAAGAACGACAAAATGTTTTTAAACCATTTTATCGAATTGATAATTCGCGCAATCTCGATAAGGTCAACGAATCGGTGGGCTCGGGGCTTGGAATGGCGATTGCGCTTGATGCCATCACCTCACATGGCGGTAGAATTTCTTTAGATGATTCCAAAAAATATGGCGGACTTTTGGTACGAATTTTTATTCCGTTTTAGAAGTTAAATTTGCTAAAGCAAATTTAGGGGAAGTAAGATTTTGGGTTTTTAGAATTTCTTTGTGGATAAACGTTTCATCTTTTTCTTCGAAAAAGATTCACGACGGGGATTGCTTCGCTTCGCTCATGATCCCGTTATTTGCTAAAAATAGCCGTTTAGGCTATTTTTTTTACGCAAATAACCTTCGTCGCTTTTCTCAATCAAAATTTCATTTTGATTTCGAAGACGACTTGCCCCTGGGATAGCGTCGCCTTTGGCTCCTAATCCCGTTTCTCGCTAAAAATAGCCGTTTAGGCTATTTTTTTTACGCGAGAAACCCTGATCCCGTTATTCGCTAAAAATAGCCGTTTAGGCTATTTTTTAACGCGAATAACCTTATTGATTTTGGTTGTTTTTTTCCTAGCCAAAAAATTTTTCTTGGAAACAATTTTTCTGCCAATTTCTTTTTCTAATTCTGTTCGAGCAATGCCGGCAATTCTGCCTCCGCGACCCGCATCTTTTTTTAATTTTTCTTTGCCGTAAGAATTTTCAGTTTTGTGAATTTCGGTGGTTGATTTTTCGCCAAGCATGGTAAAAATTAATTCGAAATCATCCATATTGTCACGCAAATTTTCGCGTTTCAATCCTTTAATTTTTTTATATTCACTCGGAGTTATTCCGAAAGTCGCCTTAGAAATTTCGGCGGTCAAAATTTCATAATCTCTTTGCTCATCGGCGCCACGATTTTTCCACTCATCGGTTAGTTCTTCACGAATTGCAATGCCACGCATTCTTTTTTCAATCCAATCATCGGAATATCCCTTGAGTTTGTAAAGAGCGCGCGTTCTTTTGGTGGCGAGTTCGGGGTCTTCAATTTCTTGAATTCTTTCGTAGCCAACTTTTGCCAACCAGCGTTTGAATGGCTCGGCTTTTGGCGATGGAATTGATTGAATGATGCGAAAAATGCCTTCGGTGTTGGCGCAATCGGTTTCGTAAAATTTACCATCCGACGATTCCATTTTCAGTTGTCGACAAATTGTCGACAACTGAGAGGATTCTTCTTCGCTCATTCTAATTTTCATTTTAAACCAATAATCTCTAGGGTTTAAGCTTTCCGTTAATGCGCTTACGACATCAATAATAGAAAAAAACCACTCATTTTTATGAAGAGTTTTTCGGATTTTTTTGCCTTTAAAAATTGATATTTTTGATAATTCTTTTGGGTTTTTCATAAATTTTTTGGTTTAAATTTTAGGTTTAAGGGTTTTTATCGATTATAATTTTACAAATTTGGTTTTAATTTTAAAATCAAAATTTATTTTTTTCGTAAAACCTAGAAATCGGTGCAAATCCAGCCTTCGTCGTGGTTTATATTAAAATTTTCAAGACAAATTTTACCATAATTATTGGTTTTGATAATTTCTCTAGGTTAGCAATATATAAAAAAAATTGTTTGACAAAAATAATTATTGATTAAATTTATTTACACAAATTGGCACTAGCCACCGAAGCTCTTCATGATTTTAATTAATAATAAAATTATGAAGA
>CAXNDB010000067.1:0-5544 GCA_964201025.1 Rickettsiales bacterium UBA1997
AACTCTCAAGTCAAGGCGTTTTTTAAAATCCAAATTTTGTTTCGTAAAAAAAGTGTTTCAAAAAATTTTTAAGAATTGAATTTTAATTAAATTTATTGTTTTTTATAAATTTTAGAATTGAATAATTTTCATAAAAATTTAGCAAATACAAAAAAATTCAAAAATTAAAAACAAAAATACTAAAAAAGCCTTTTCCTTGGTTGAAATTTCAATCGTAATTTTGATTATCGGCTTGTTAATAGCTGGAATTTCAAAGGCCGGTGATATGATATTTGATGTAAGTTTAAAATCGGCAAGTTCATTAACAAAAGGCACTAAAGTTGGTCGTATGGCAGGTTTGGCTTTGTGGTTAGAAACAACTACCAATGAATCAATCCTCGAAAAAGAAAGATATGATGGAACCGAGGTTTCAATTTGGCGCGACATTAATCCGCAATCATCTTCGAAATTTATTTTTAAAAAAGCTGGATCGCCAAAATATGTAGAAAAAGGGCAAAATAATATACCTGCTATCGGATCGTTAAGTGCGGATAATTATTTTTTACCTTATACTTCGGAAACCAGCACAACTGTTGCTGCTTATCAAGCAAATCAAATTTTTTCTTCCGGCGCTTTGTTAACAATTTTTATGGTTTTGAAACCTAAGGCAATTGCAGCGGATTTACTTTCTTTTTGCCCATACTCTACTGGACCAAATTT
This sequence comes from Rickettsiales bacterium UBA1997, assembly GCA_964201025.1. Lineage (GTDB taxonomy): Bacteria > Pseudomonadota > Alphaproteobacteria > Rickettsiales > UBA1997 > CAILUF01. The sequence continues at coordinate 700 of CAXNDB010000067.1, forward strand.
AGATGCGTGCACTACTGCCGCTAAGTATATCGGTCTAGGTTTAACTGGTGCTGGCAATGTAGTATTTAATACTGTGGGGGGGACGGCCGCTGCTCCAGTTACAAGCGCAATAACATCCACTAATTCTTATTCTCTTAGAAATTTAATTGTAGTTTCTGCCATAAAAGATGCAACGGATAATCTAAAATTAGCTGTAAATGGAGTAAGTGCGGCTCCAGCAGTTTCTAGTACTAATAAATTAATGACTTCTTCTTTTAGTGGAACCTTTAGAGTTGGTGGTGTTCTCGCTACTGACGTTGAGATTCAAGAAATTATTGTATTTGCTTCGGCGTTGAGTGATGCTGATAGATTAGTTGTTGAGACTTATCTTGGGAAAAAATATAATGTTGCAATGACCAAGACTACGACTTTATAAATTACTAAATTTATTAATTAAATTTGACTAAAAAATAAAAATCACTTTCAATTAAATAATTATTTTTCTTCAAGTAATTTTTTCGAAGCAGATATTGCCTCGGGGCTTATTTCCTCGCCCGAAAGCATGCGAGCGATTTCATTAATTTTTGAATCCTTATCCAAAATTTCGATTTTAGTTTTGATCTTACCGCCAATTTCGCTTTTGCTAATTTTTAAATGCGAATCAGCTTTGGAAGCGATTTGCGGTTGATGAGTTACGACCAAAATTTGCGAAGCTTTGGCTAGTGTTCGTAATCTTTTGCCGATAGCGTCTGACGTGCTTCCGCTAACTCCCGTGTCAATCTCATCGAAGATTATTGTTGGCACCGATTTGACATCAATTAAAGCCACTTTTAATGCCAACATGAATCGCGATAATTCTCCGCCCGAAGCGATTTTAGTAATTTCGTCAAAATTATTTTTATTGAGCGAAGCCTTGAAAATAGCCTTCTCGAAGCCGTTTGGAAAATAATTTTTAGATTGAAAAGAATTTTTCTCATCAGAATTTGATATTTGATTTTCGCTAATTTCCACCAAGAATTTGGTGCCCGCCATTTTTAAAAATTCAAGTTCATCTTCAACTTTTTTCGCCAATTCGACGGCGGATTTTTTGCGTTTTTTACTTAAATCTTGAGCGATTTTTTGATATTTTTCAAAATAGTCCTGACGCTTGATAATCAAGTCTTGCGACAATTTTTCTTCATGATTTAAACTGCTAAGTTTTGTTTGAGAATCTTGAGCTAATTTTTGCAATTCATTGGAGTTGCAACTAAATTTGCGACTCAAATTGCGAATGATAAATAAACGCTCTTCAATTTCATCCTTGGAATCTTGCGATGAATTTAATTCTTTACAAATTTGTTCAAGATTTTTTATCGAATCTTCGATTTCATTAATTTGAATATCAGTTTTTTCGCTTAAAGAGAAAAAATTTTCGGCTTCACTTTTCAAAAAATTTTCGATCAAATTATGATTTCGTGATAAAACTTTTTGTGATTGAAACAAGCTTGAGCTTGCTTCCGTCAAAGAGTTTTTAATATCGGCAATAAAATTCAAAATTTTTTCTTTGGCAATTAAATGATCTTTTTTTTGCACTAAAATTTGCTCTTCATTTTCAAAAATTTTAGCGTCGTTAATTTCATTTATCACATGCTCGAGATAATCTTTTTCGCGTTCAATCGCCGATTTTTTTTCTTCGAAATCCGCAATTTGATTATCAATTTTTGAGAGTTCATCATAAATTTTTTTCAAATCTTTATTAAGATTTTGATTGGAAGCAAATTCATCGAGAATTATCAAGTGATTCGCTGAATTGAGTAGCCCTCGTTGCTCATGTTGACCGTGAATTTCCACCAAACTTTCGCCAATTTTTGCGAGTAAATTTACGCTAATCGGCACATCATTTACAAAAACTTTACTCGAAATATTTTCGGAAAGTGTGCGTCGGATAATGAGTTGATAAGGATTGTGAGAATTACTAATTTCATTTGAGGATAAAATTTCTTGGCATTGCTGATTTGAAGAAATATCAAATTCGGCGATAACGTTCGATTTATTATCATGGCTTCCAATTAGGCGACTGTTGGATCTAAAGCCGATCGCCAAACCAAGAGCATCGAGTAAAATTGATTTGCCCGAGCCGGTTTCGCCCGACAAAATGCACAAGCCTTTTTCGAATTCAATTTCCGCTTTGTCAATTAAAACAATGTTGTTGATAATTAATGATTTTAGCACTTCAAAAAAATATAATTGATATAAAATGTGATTCTATTTATAAAATTAAATTCTCAAACAAATTTATGTTTATTTTGGATAAAAAATTACAACAAGATAGTTTTTTTATTGGCGATCTTGAATTGTGTAAAGTTCTTTTAATGAACGATGCCAATTATCCTTGGCTAATTCTGGTTCCGAGGCAAAATAATTTAAAAGATATTATCGATCTTAGTTTTGATGATCAAATTATTTTGTTAAAAGACATTAATTTTGTGGCGGAAATTTTAAAAAAAGAATTTGAGTGCGATAAATTAAATATCGCTAATTTAGGCAATGTCGTTTCGCAACTTCATATTCACGTAATCGCTCGTAAAAAAAATGACGCAACATTCCCAAAACCGGTGTGGGGCAATGCTTCCGCGGTTGAGTATTGTGGCAATAATTTAACAAAATCTTTAGAAAAAATTCAAAAATATTTTAACAATGTCGACAGAAAATCAGCTTAAAAAAATTATTTATCGGGCAGTTCATCGCGGTTGCAAAGAAACCGATTTTTTACTCGGCGATTTTTTTGTTGCCAATAAAGAAGGTCTCTCAGAGCTTGGATTGGACTTATGCGAGAAATTTTTAGATGAAGATGATATGTTGATTTATGATTGGATTTTAGAAAAAATTCCTCACGACGAAATCTATAAAAATTTAATTGAAAAAATTCGCAAATTTCACGGATTGAGTTAAAATGATATAAAATTTAAGAGCGCATAACATGTCCAATATCTGCAGTAACTAATGGTCCTTGTTCAAAAGCTCTTTGTAAAGTGCCACTTACTTCTTGGCTTAATTTTACTTTAACTGAAGATGGCGACCTAGTTTCAGAAAAAGTAATTTTTAAAATATTTCCAACTGATAAACAAGAAAAGCAGGATGTTGGTTTTTGAACGACGGATAAAATTTTTGGCTTAGCATCTTTTGAGAGTCTTTCTAAATCTAAACCATTTTCTTGTTTAAAAATTTGTTCGATTAAATCTCCATCGCCTTTTTTTAAAGCTAAAGAAAGTATATTATCGCCTTTGGAATTTTTTTGATATATGTCGAAGCCATTTTGTTTTAATAACTTTAAAGTTTCAATTTTTTGCGACGCCTCAGCGCCCCCCTCAATCATAAGAAATAAATTATCTTTTTTAATATTGCTAATTCTATTCATTAATCCAATAGATTCTAATGACACCATTGCTCCTTTAAACAAATCAATGTTTACATTTCTGAGACTAATATTTAACAATAAATCTGCTTGTCGAGTTTTATCTAATAATGTTTTTAAATCCGGATTCGGAATGTAGTTAATTTCCGAGGGTATTTTCTTGTATTCTTCTGAAGTTTGAAGGTCAGCACCATTTTTTAATAATAAAACCACCGCTTCATAACGATTATTATTGATTGCATAAAATAAAGCTGTGGCTCCAAACTTATCTTTAGCCTCAACGTTATCACCTTTTTCTAGTAAAAATTTCAATGTATCTAAAGAATTATTGCGAGCTGAATAATGTAAGGGCGTTTGATTATATCGGTTTTGAATATTGGAATTTAAATCGCCACCTAAAAAATTAATAAATCTTTCCTCTGAAAAATTGCGCTGAGCTAAATGTTCTAAATAGTGTGAAGGCAAATTGCCATATTCATCTTTAACATCGGGATTTGCTCCTCTTTTTATAAGTTCCTCGATTGTTTCTGTCGAATTTGCCGACATTGCATAATTAAGAGGTGTTTTCCCATTTTTATCTATAGCATCAATATCGGCACCATTTTCTAATAATAATCGAACTATTTCATGATGATTTTTTAAAGAAGCTAAATGTAAAGGACTCTCCACTATTGGTTTCTCTGTAATATCAATATTAATATTGGCTTGATTTTTTATTAGTAGATCAGCAATATTTTTATGGTCACTAAAACAAGCAATGTGAAGAGGGGTAAGTTTATTATGATCTTCGAAGTTAACATCCGCACCTTTTGCAATTAATAATTTTACCGCGTCTATATGGCCTTTTAAGCAGGCATCATGCAAAGAATTTTGCTCGGAAGAGTTTATCATAAATTAAAAAATAATTAACAAGGAGTTATCTTATCTAATAATTATTTTTTAATTATTCTATTGCAACTTGTTTAATATTGATATTTGTTAAGCTAATTATTTTTAACCCCATATTTGGATTTAAAATATTTTACTTAATTAATAAATTTTCAAGTTAATTTGGTATTAGGTCTTCTCACTCTTTTGTTCTAAAGCAATACTTTATCACGCATATAAATGCGAAAAAATTTATAAGAAATGTAAATTATCTTAAATTTAACCTTCCATTAATTTAACAATTTTACCATAATTAACCGCAACTTTATTATCGATTTCAAGCTCCATAACTGCAGTGTTAAAGAGGTTGATTGGGATTTGTAACTCGGAAATTAGTAAGTCAATATTGGTTGGTTCAGAATTTAGATTTTGTAAAATTTCTTCTTGAGCACCAAAAACTTGATCATTGGAAAAATTATATTCCTTTTTTACCTGAGAAATTTGAGCAGTTTTTTTAACATGATAGTTTTTTTTGTTGTAGCATTTAAAACATCTTCGACTTCGGTTACAATGTTGGCGCCTTCTTTAATGAGGCGATTAGTGCC
>CAXNDB010000068.1:0-5533 GCA_964201025.1 Rickettsiales bacterium UBA1997
TTTGAAATCACAATTATTCCAAGCATAAATTCCGCCATCGAGATTATAAATTTCAAGGTTGGGATTTTCTTCTATAAGCTTGTTGCAACCATTAAAACTGCGTTTTCCATGTTGGCAATGTAAAACTAATTTTTTGTTTTTTAATGGCGGAAGAGCTTTGATAGAAAGTCCGCCAAGTGGAATTAATTGTGCTTGCTTAATGTGATTGACTTGATGTTCCGACAATTCACGAACGTCTATCAAAATCGCCTCATCATTTTCCAGCCATTGTTTTAGAGTATTGCAATTGATATTGATAATTGGCATAAAATAAAATTAAAATATTAGCAATTTTTTAGAAAATCTAAAGCGATTTGGGCGACGTTTTTTTGTGCTTCTTTTTTGGAATTTCCTTCGGCACAAAATTCTTGTTTTAGACCCTCAATTTCAAGCCTTGAAACAAAAATTGGTTGATGATCAAGCCCACCTTTTTTTTCGGTAAAATAGCGAGGTAATTTTTTAGATTTGGCTTGAATTAATTCTTGTAATTCTGAAATACAATCTTGCGGAGGTAAGATATTTTTATCAAAAAAATCTTGCCAAAAATTTAAAATAAATTTTTGTGCTTCTAGAAAATTTGCATCAAGATAAATGGCTCCGATCAAGGCTTCGAGAGCATTTTCTAGATTATTTTTATTTTGATTTCCACCGATTTTTTGTTCACCAAAACTTAAAATTAACATTTTTGGTAAATTAATTTTGGTGGCGATTTGTGCTAAAGTTGAACCAGAAACTAAGCTGGCGTGACGCTTCGATAAATTACCCTCATTTTCATTCGGAAATTTATTCATCAAATATTCTCCAATCACTAAAGACAAGACTTTATCGCCCAAAAATTCCAATCTTTCATAATTAAAATTTTGTGAATTTTTGGTGTTTAAACTGGGATGAGTTAACGCCATTTTTAACAAATTTTCATCACGAAAATTATATAAAATTATTTTGTAAAATTCTTGAAAATTTTCCATTAATTTAAATTTTTACCAATTCTTTCCGCGCGGATTGTTTTAATCCAAGCAAATAAATCAAAGATAGAATTGGGGTTTGAGAAAAAGATAACCGACGCTCGACCGACCAAATTTTGTTCGGGAACATAGCCAACGAAATTCAAAAAACGACTATCTTGCGAATCGTCGCGATTGTCACCCATGAAAAAATAATGCCCGACGGGAACGGTGTAAATTCCGGTATTGTCTTGGGGTGTCATCTCGCGATTATAAGTATTAATTTTTTTGCCATTCGGCAAAATTTCACTATATTTTTGAAAGGCTGATTTTTTGTTAATTTCTATCTCAAGAGCATCACCATCAAAAGTTTTTATCACCTCTTGATCATTAATAAACAGGACTCCGTCACGCATTTGAATATTATCTCCCGGCAAGCCGATTAATCTTTTTACATAATTAATTGATGGTTGCGATGGCAATCTAAATACAACAACATCGCCTCGTTGCGGAGTACTTTTAAAAATGCGCCCTTCAAATAAATTTAATCCAAGCGGAAAAGAATAACGACTATAACCATAAGCATATTTATTAACAAAAATATAATCTCCTATTAATAAATTTGGATACATTGATGAAGATGGAATATGAAAGGGTTCAAATAAAAATGAACGCAAAATAATGGCACAAAATAATGCCCATAGAAATGTTTTGAAAAAACCTTCTTTTTTTTCTGGTTTTTTTTCTTCAATTTTTAGCTCTGGGCTGATGGGCTTCTTGATTTTTGATAACATTTTAATTTTTATTAATGATTAAATTTTTACCATCCATTTCTTGTGGAATTTCAATTTTAAAAAGTTTTAAAATTGAAGGGGCAATGTCGTTGAGCGCACCATTTTTCAAGATATAATTGTGATAATTCTGAGTAATAAAAATAAACGGCACCGGATTGGTGGTGTGCGAAGTATGTGGATGGTTTTCGTCATCGAGCATGCATTCAATATTGCCGTGATCTGCCGAAATTATTAACGCTCCATTTTTTTCGAGAATAATTTTTTCTAGAATTCCGAGCTGTTCATCAATCGCTTCACAAGCTTTAATTGAAGGCTCGAGCATGCCTGAATGACCAACCATGTCGGGATTGGCGTAATTTACGACAATAAAATCAAATTTATCGGAAGCGATGGCTTCGACTAATTTTTTCCCAACTTCTGACGAAGACATTTCGGGTTTTAAATCGTAAGTGGCGACCATCGGCGATTTCACTAAAATTCGCTCTTCGCCCGCAAATTCTTGTTCGCGACCGCATGAAAAAAAGAAAGTTACGTGAGCATATTTTTCGGTTTCGGCAATGCGTAATTGTGTTAAATTATTTGTCGCTAAAATTTCGGGTAAAGAATTTTTTATTTTTTGATGCGGAAATAAAATTTTATAAAAATTATTAAGATCTTTTGAGTATTCGGTAAGTGCCAAAGCTTGCGAAAATTTACGCAAATCAAAAAGTTTTTGTGAAATTTGACGAGCCCGATCGGCGCGAAAATTGGCAAAAATTAAACCGTCGCCGTCATTGATTCCTGAGTAGTCGCCGATGATAAAAGGCTTGATAAATTCATCGGTAATATTTTGTGAATAATTTTGTTCAATTCCAACAAAAGCATTAGCAAATTTTTCACCTTTGGCAAAAATTATGGCGTTGGTCGCAAACTCAATTCTATCCCATTTATTGTCGCGATCCATGCCGAAATAACGTCCGCCAATCGTGGCAAATTTCACTTTTGTGTCGAGAGTTTTTTGAGCTAAGGTAAAATATTCAACCGCACTTTTTTGAGCGACATCGCGACCGTCTAAAAAGGCGTGGATAAAGACTTCAATTTTATTTTTTGTCAAAAAATTTGCCAAAAAAATAATATGATCAAAATGCGAATGAACTCCGCCATCGGAAAATAATCCGATTAAATGACAAGGCTTGTTTTTTTCTTTTAAACCAGTAACTAAGTCAAGTAAATCAGGGTTTTGCGCGAGAGAATCATCATTGATGGCTTTGTTAATTTTTGGTAAATCTTGGTAAATTACGCGACCCGCACCAATCGTGCCATGACCAACTTCTGAATTACCAATTTGACCTTCGGGCAAGCCAACAGCGAGACCAGAAGTTTTTAATTGTGAATGCGGATAAGTTTTTAGAAATCTTTGATAATTGGGCATTTTGGCTTGAGCGATAGCGTTGAATTCATTGCTTTCATCGCCAATTCCGAAGCCATCTAAAATGCATAATAAAATTGGTTTCATCACACGAAAATTTTGGTTTTTAAAAATTATAATCAAATATAAATATTTTTTGAAGCAAAATTATAATCTTTAAAAACCTAAAATGATATAATTTTTTATTTCTTTTTTGCCCTAGAAACTAGAGATTTGCTACCGCCAGATTTTTGTTGGAACATTTGTAAAACTTTTTCAGCATCTTCAAATGGCACCGCGAAAAATGAAAAACTTTCGAGAACCTTAACATCGTCGATATGACGTTGACTAACTCCCGTAGTTTTTTCAATAAATTCAACCAATTTGCGTGGATCCATATTATCGTTGCGACCTTTGGCAATGAAGAGTCTAGCCGTTCCTTTACGATCGACATAACCACGTTTTTCTTGATCGCCAATTGGGCGATAACCTGAAATTCCACGATCATCATAATAAAAATCTTTGTTCTTTTTGTAAGAACCGGTATCGTGAATTTCATTGTAACTTTTTTCACTCAACTCATCTTTAAAGGCAACCTTCAAAAGAGCTGATAGAGTAGTTTTGGCGTCAGGATTTTCTTTTAAAATTTCTTCAGCAATTACGTCTAAATCTTTTGATCCGCCAGCTTTAATAATTTCAGAAATTGCAACTTTGATTCGTTGTTTTTTGCTTTCAATTACGTCGGCAACATTTGGCACTTTTTGCTTAGTGATTGTAGCGTTGGCAATTCTTTGAATTGAAGTAAGTTTGCGATATTCCGAAGGCGTAATTAAAGTAATGGCGATTCCAGTTTTGCCTGCCCGACCCGTGCGTCCGATACGGTGAACGTAACTTTCGGGATCCTGCGGAAGAGAATAATTGATGACGTGCGTTAAATTATCAACATCGATACCTCGAGCCGCCACATCGGTTGCCACCAAAGTGGTAATTTGTTTGCTACGAAATTTTTGCAAAACTTTCTCTCTTTGCCCTTGTGATAAATCGCCGTGAATGGCTTCAGATCTACATCCGCGATTAGCAAGTTTGTGAGCTATTTCATCGGCATCAATTTTGGTGCGACAAAAAACCATACCATAAAAACTATCTTCAACATCGATAATACGAAATAAAGCTTCAAATTTATCGGATTGTGAAACTTCAAAATACATTTGTTGAATATTAGCGCGACTAATTTGATCACTCATCACCGAAATGATTTCATAATCATTCATATATTGCTTTGCCAAACGTTCGATGTGGCTCGGCATGGTTGCTGAAAATAAAACTGTTCGACGGGTTTTTGGTGATGATTTTAAAATGGTTTCAATATCTTCAACGAAGCCCATATTCAACATTTCATCGGCTTCATCAAGCACTACGAAAGAGACTTTGGAAATATCGAGAGTTTTACGCTCTAAATGATCAAGAATTCTACCTGGAGTTCCAACAACAATGTCAACGCCACGTTGTAAACGTCCGATTTGGCGATCGATCGGTTGACCACCATAAACCGCTACAATTCCAGTTTTTTGATTTTCAGCAAAAGAGCTTAACTCTTCTGTTACTTGAATCGCCAGTTCGCGAGTTGGAACTAAAATTAAAGCTTGAACTTTTTTCGATTGAGAAACGATGCTTTCAATGATTGGAATCCCGAAGGCCGCGGTTTTACCGGTTCCAGTTTGAGCTTTACCAATTAAATCTTTGGTATTTTTGAGTAAGAATGGAATGGTTTTTGCTTGAATGGAGGTTGGTTCTTCAAAGCCTTTTTTACGAAGAGATTCGAGCATGATTTCCGAAAGACCTAAATCGCGGAATTTATCTAAATTTGGCATATATGTTTGTGCTTATGAATTAATTTATTTATGAAAAAAATAATTTTTTTTAATCTTACTAAAATAAAGTTTACATGTAAAGACATTATTATTTAACACTAGCGCCAACGGCTTCTGCTACGCATTAAATTTGCTAAAGCAAATTTAGCTTTTTAGTTGAATCGCTTCGTCGCGAATGAATCGCGACATACGCGATGAGATTTGGGTTTTTTTTATCTTGATTAGAGCTTCGTCGCTTTTCTCAATCAAAATAAATTTTGATTTCGAAGACGACTCCGCGACTGGGACCGCGTCGCCTTCGCTCCTTGTCCCGTTATTTGCTAAAAATAGCCGTTTAGGCTATTTTTTTAACGCAAATAACCTTCGTGGCGAGTAAATCGCCGTATTCGCGATAAGATTTGGGTTTTTTTTGGAATTTTTTTTGTGGATAAACACTTCATCTTTTTTTTCAAAAAAAGATTCACGACTTTGGTGGATAATATATTATTTAACATTAGA
>CAXNDB010000069.1:0-5528 GCA_964201025.1 Rickettsiales bacterium UBA1997
ATTTCGCCTTTAATCACAAGCCTTTTGCCAGCAAAGAAAATTTGATTGAAGTTGAAAATTTAGCGTTCGGTTATAATCCTGAAAATCGTTTAATTAATGATTTATCTTTCAAAATTGCCAATGGCGAAAAAATTTGCGTAATCGGAAAAAACGGCAAAGGAAAATCAACTTTGTTAAAGCTGATAACGCAAGATATTCAACCCTTGAAAGGTGCGGTTAAAGTTCATAGTAAAGTCGAAATTGGTTTTTTTGGACAGATGAATATTGATCGTTTGGATAAAAATTCCACCGTTTATGAAGAGCTTCAAAAGGTTGACGAACGCTTGCCCCAAAGTCGTGTTCGACAAGTTTGTAGCAATATGATGTTTTCAAGCGACTTGGCAAATAAGAAAATTTCAGTGCTTTCAGGTGGCGAAAAAAGTCGCGTAATGCTTGGAAAAATTTTATTAAAAGGTGCAAATTTATTATTACTCGATGAGCCAACTAATCACCTTGACATGGAATCTTGCGACTCACTTAAAGAAGCGATTAAAAGCTTTGAAGGTGCGTTAATCATGGTTTCGCACGATGAAGGAATGTTGAAAGAAATCGCCAATAAATTGGTGGTTTTCGATGATGATAAAACATTTACTTTTGAGGATTCTTATGAATTCTTCTTAAAAAGAAAAGGTTGGAAAGATAGTTAGTAAAATGAATAAATTCTCATTTTATCTCAAAAAAAATATTTAACTCAATAAAGTAACAATAAGTTGGATAAATTTTTTATTTATACATAAAAGTTTTGTAAATATAAAAATTTAACAATTTATTTTTTATTTTATGAAACAAAATGACTCTTCAAGACCGGATAAGCAATATGAAAATAGAAGTCAAAGAGTAAAAAGATCGGCTTCAGTATTTATGGAATCAAATTATACAATTGAAGATTCAGTTGCTCTGGACGATGAATGTGAAGGTATTGATCTTGGCGATCAAACACCAAAGCGACGACATAAATCATTGCCACTATCATTTATTGCAACAAGCGAAGAGAGTAATGAGATGCCAAAATTGGAGCTTTCGCCATCCGCTTCAATGAATTTCGGCATTAATCCTAATTATGGCTTTGAAGCTAAAAAGGCTAGCGATAAAATATCTCATGATTTTTTGGAAATGAATTTCAACAGTCCGGGACCAAGTGCTCCAATTCGTCAGGCTAGCAGTAAATCATTATTGCAATTTGATAATGATTTAACAATTAAGGGCGAATTTATGGATTTGGAATCCTCCGAAATAGAAAAATATTTTGGCGATAATGAACAAGGAAAATCATCGCCATCTTCATCGCCAGCTTCATCGCCAAAGGCAAGCTCGTCGCGAATCGAGACCGCCAAAAAAAATATCACCGATAAATCAAAATAAAAAAAGGTACCAGGTTACTTTTATTTCTTATGGGTTATTTTGAGAGGATTTGAAATAATTTAAGCTTTCAAGGAAAGATTTATAATCAGTAGTTGCGGAAATTATTTTAATAAAATTATTTGATTTCCCATTTCTTTTTTAGATATTTTTCAACATCGTTTATTTCGCTCACACTTAAATTTCTGTCATAAATTATAAATTCACCAATGTCAAAATTTGATAGCAAACCACATTCACCATTATCGCCACCTCCATCCTTACAAACCTACATTTTGTAAAATACTCGTCAATTTTACGGGCTGTAGCTCCCCCCTTGAGGGGGAGCAGGCTCCGAGGATTTAACGGTAGTTAAATTCGCGGAGACGTGGGGGGCCATAAACTTAGAGCGACATCGGGCTTGGGATTATAAAAATAAGTAAAACAAAAAAATTTCCAAAAAAGACGATTTCTTGATTTCACTTTGAAACTAACAAATATTCTAAATTTTTCTAAAAAAACCATCTAAAAATTTCAAAATTATCATAAAAAATCACCGATTTTTCTTTAATAAATTGAAAAAATTATTGATTAAAAATAAAATCAAGAAATCGTCTTTTTTTGAAAAATTATTTTTTAGAAATTTTTACTTTGGATTTAGATTGATGATAATCAAGACTTTTTTGACCCCTCACGGCTCCCGATGTGCAGCTACCGTTGCAATCGCTCGCCCCTCTTCGCTAAAAATAGCCGTTTAGGCTATTTTTTAGACGCGAAGAGCCCCCAAGGGGAGAGCTTAAGCCCGTTGATGTTGCGAGCTCTTCTAAAATTTGTAGGTTGTTCAAAGAAATCTTTAAAAATTATTCTAACATCAAAACCATATTTGAATATAATATTTTTAAAAGAAAAATATATTGAAAAATATAAAATCCCAACCATTAAAACAAATAACACTAAAGCAGCTTCATAGTATTTTTTATTATTTTTGTTAAAATTTTTTAAAATTATTTTAGATTCTGTCATATTGTTTATTTGTATCTTCGACTGTTTAGTGTAGCGTAGCAATAAATCTTTATTCGCTAATTTATAGCGCTTCATTTATAAAGATTTTGGTATAATTAAGCGAAATATTTTTGAGATAAAAATCCCGTCATTGCGTTAGCATGACTAATAAAAAAAATAAAATGAAGCCGTATGGACATACGGCTGAGATTTTTTAGGGATTTTTAGCCAAAAAGATGAAGCTTAATTTACCAGCGAAGTGCTATTGATCCCCAGGTGAGCCCTCCTCCGAGGGCTTCGAGAACGATTAAATCACCTTTTTTAATTTTATTATTTTTATTGGCAAAATCTAGGGCGAGGGGAATTGACGCCGCTGAAGTATTGGCGTGATTTTCGACGGTTATAATAATTTTTTCTGCAGGAATTTTTAAGCGTGTGGCGACTGAATTTAGAATGCGTAAATTGGCTTGATGTGGAACCAGCAAATCAATGTCATCAACGCTTAAATTAACTTTTGCTAAAGTTTCTAAAACCGAATTTGCCATTTTTTCAACGGCGTGTTTAAAAACTTCGCGCCCCGACATTTCAATGAAGCCAGCTTTTTGATTGAATGAAGAACCGCCCGAGGTTTTTAAAATATCGATTAAAGAGCCGTCGGAGTGAAGGGAGTAAGAAATTATTCCGCAATTTTCTTCAGTGCTAGCTTCAAGCATTACCGCTCCCGCTCCATCGCCAAAGAGAACGCAAGTGTTACGATCATTCCAATCAACAATTCTTGAAAGAGTTTCGCTTCCAACCACTAAAACTTTTTTCGCCGAACCATTTTGGATAAAATTATTAGCTATTGAGAGTGCGTAAATAAAGCCCGAACACACCGCTTGAACATCGAAACAAAAGGCTTTGTGAGCTTTTAATTTATTTTGTAAAATGCATGCGGTTGAAGGAAATGTTAAATCAGGAGAGGTTGTCGCCACGATTATCATATCGATTTCTTCGGCCTTCATTTTGTAGGTATCTAAAAGATTTTGTGAAGCTTTGAAAGCTAAATCTGAAGTTAATTCTGATTTATCAGCGATGTGGCGTTGTTTGATTCCAGTTCTTTCAACGATCCATTCGTCACTGGTTTCAACCTCTTTTGATAAATCAAAATTTGTCACAATTTTGCTTGGAACATATGAGCCAGTTGCGGTAATTTTTGCAAAAATTTTCATGTTTTTCTAGTTAGAGTCAGACTTTTTTGGCACTGAATTGTTCGAATTTATGGCGTTAGAAATTGCTGTTTCGTTTAATTTAATTTCTTCAATTATTTTGTCGTTAATTTTATTTTCAATTAATGAAATTGCAACTTTAATTGCATTGGCAAAACCAATGCCGTCAGTGCTTCCATGGCTTTTTATAACCACTCCATTTAATCCGATTAACATTGCTCCATTATGCATGCGTGGATCAACTTTTTTAGTGGCTTTGCTTAATGAATTTGATGCCAATAAATAACCAATTTTTGACCAAATCGATGAGGTAAAGCCTTCTTTGATGAGGGATGAAATAAATTTAACCGTTCCTTCTAATGTTTTTAAAGTAATGTTGCCGGTAAAGCCATCCGTCACTACAACATCAACAGTTCCTTTGACTATATCATCACCTTCAACATAGCCATAAAAATCATTTTTTAATTCACTATTTCGCAAAAGATGGGCAACATTTTTAACATGCTCGTGACCTTTTAACTCTTCAGAACCAACATTTAGAACGCCAATTTTTGGATTATCAATTTTTAGAACAGAGCGGGCGAAGGCTCTTCCCATAACCGCAAATTGAAACAGCACCGCCGAGTCGCATTCGATATTAGCTCCCATATCGAGAAAAACCGTGCCACCATTTTTTTTATTCGGAATTGAAGTAACGATTGCGGGGCGATCAATTGATGAAAGTGGGCGAAGAACTACTTTGGCGATCGCCATAAGAGCACCAGTGTTTCCCGCTGAAATAATTACGTCTGCTTTGCCATCTTTTACCGAATCTATAGCTAGACGCATGCTTGATTGAGTAAGCCTTCTCAAGGCATTGGAGGGTTTTTCGTCGGATGAAACAGCTTCATCGGTGTGAATTAAATCATAGCGTCCTTTTAAATAGCGACAATGATTCATTATTGGTAAAATTTTCTTTGAATTACCAAATAACAAAAAATGGACGTTATGATTGGTTGAAGCAATTAAATCAGCCCCCTCGATAACAATTTGAGGGGCTTTATCTCCACCCATACAATCAAGTGCGATGTTAATTTTTGAAGCCACGATAATTTATTCTTGTGAAGGTTTTTTAACTTTCTTTTTGATTATTTGCTTACCGTTGTAAGTTCCATCTGGAGAAATATGATGAGATAATTTAAAATCTCCGGAAGATTTATCAACAATTACATTTGGAAAATCAGCTTCAAATGTGCCGTTACTTCCTCTTCTCATAGAGCTTCTAGAGCTTGATTTTTTCTTTTTAGGAACTGCCATAAAAATTAAAAATAAAATTAAAAAATTGGTTTAAATAAAAATTAATTAAATATAAAATAAAAACCATATAAATAAACCAAAATCATATTATCAAGATTAAATAAATGCAACTCTCAATTTTATAAAAATGAAATTTTTTACTTTTTTACTTTTATTTTTCGCTGTTTCCGCTTGCTCTTTCAGGGTTGATAAATCTGGATATATGTTTGAAAATAATGATATAAATTTTATTCAAAAAGGAGTAACTTCGAAAAATACTTTATTGAAAAATTTAGGCAGTCCAACCATAATTTATTACGTCAAAGATAAAGAGGTTTGGATTTATTATTCCGAAAACATTAAATATATTTTATTTTTCAAGCCAAACATTGTGGAGAGAGATGTTTTGGTATTAAAATTTGATGATGAACAAAGGGTTAATTATATTAAAAAACTTGATTTGGAAGACGAAGATAATAAATATTTTTTCAATCAAAACAAAACTTTTGTTGAAGGTCACAAAAGTAATTTTTTCAAAACAATTTATGAAAATATCGGAGCAATTATTCCTCGATAAAATATTTTTATCAATATTTGTAATGTTTTTTATTTGCTCTTGCTCAGCAAGTCAAAGCGACATTGATCGAAGCAATACTTCAAGCGAAA
>CAXNDB010000070.1:0-5464 GCA_964201025.1 Rickettsiales bacterium UBA1997
GAAAAAGTTCGTGATTCGGTGCATAAATCGATGCGCGAATCATTTCCCGAAATTTTTGGTGCTGAATGGGAAAGGGCAGGCGAGATCTACAAAAAAGCCTATCACGACATCAATATTTTTCAAATTTCTTTGTTAAAAAACTCATTTGAATTGTTAAATTTTGTTAAAAATTTAAACATTCCGCAATTTTTAGTAAGCAATAAAATCGGCATTACTTTACGCAAAGAAGTGAAAAAATTACAACTCGAACATTTATTTTTTTCATTGGTTGGGGCACAAGATGCCAATTCCGACAAACCAAGTCGCGAGCCCGCCGATTTTGCCTTGATGGGCTCGGGAATCGATCCGAAAAAACATCATATTTGGTTTATTGGCGACACGATTGCCGATGTTGAATGTGGTCATAATCTTGGTGCTTGCCCAATTATTTATGGACATTCGGACAATAAAATTTCTAAAACAATCGAAGAAAATATTTTAGAAAATGGCTTTGATAATCAAGGACCCGTAGCGATTTATTTCGATCATCAAGAATTGATTGATATTTTGAAAAAAATTAATCAATATTAATTTAAATTAAAAATAGATCGCTAATGCTACCTTAAATCAATTGGTAATTTTTTTAGCAAAATAATCTATAACTGATTAAAAATAAATTTTAATTTAAGATTTAATTAAATATAAGTTAACTTGGAAAATGTAGAAAAAAATTTAAAAGATATTTTAACCAAAAATGGCTTTCACTCCATTTTATATTATACACTGGATCAGAAAATAAAAAAAATTGATTGCAATCCTTGGATTTTAAATAAGAGAGAATTAAATAAAGAGCTGAATAAATATATTGAAAATAATTTGAGAAGTATTGATGAAGATTCTGCAGATGATTTATTAACAAATTATAATGAATCTTTAAAAAAAAACAAAGATGATCCAAACAGATATATTGCATTGCTAGAAATAGCTCTCGAGACAGATACTTATAAAAAAAAATTACAATCAGAAAATGAATTACGAGAAAAAACCCATATAAATAATTTGGATTCTATTGCTTTATCAAGTTTGGCTTCAAAGACTCCTCTTGATTCCACTTTAGAGGATAATTTACATCAGGAGCTATCAGAGAAAGCAAACTTAAAGGATAATCATCAGAAACTTTTAATCAAAAAACAAAAAGGAAATGCTTCATACAAAGAAATACTTATTCAAAACATCAAATCATTAGAAAGTTCTTATAAAAATGATGATCTTGAAAATAATGTCGATGATATGTTAAATTTTGCGTTTTCAGCAATTACCTCTCTCGCATCTTCATTATTATGTTGCTATGAAACCAAACCTCAAACTAAAATAATTCAAACCTCCTCATCATATATGTTTAAAGATAACAAAGTTCGTGTCGTTTAAAAACCTTTTTATTGGCGAATTAAACAATAAGTCATGCTGTCGTGAAGCGCTCTAAAAGAAGCATCGATGATGTTTTTTGAAACTCCAATTGTAGTCCACACTTCGCCTTTTTCATCGCATGATTCAATTTGGACACGAGTGATGGCCTGCGTCCCGTCGGAAGGAGTTAAAATCCTAACTTTATAATCACTTAATTTGATGTTTTTTAAAATCGGATATTTGCGTGATAAAGCTTTACGGAGTGCCTTATCCAAAGCATTCACAGGACCATTGCCTTTGGAAATTGCCATCGAAATTTTATCGCCGATTTTTATTTTTATTTTAGCTTCCGCCATCGTAATAATTTCACCATTTTTGCCATGAGTCCGCTCATCAACAACATTAAAACTAACTAATTCAAAAAAATTAGGAACGATCGACAAAGATTTTTTGGCTAAAATTTCAAAGCTCGCATCGGCTGAATCGTAGGCGTAACCTTGCGTTTCCAAATCTTTGACGATATTGACTAAATCGCTAATTTTATCGCCTAAATTTTCTTCATTTTTAATTAATCCAATTTCTTTCAAACGGCTGATAATATTGGAGCGACCCGCTTGATTAGAAACCATAATTTGTCGATGATTGCCAACTTTTTCGGGATCAATATGCTCGTAAGAACTAGCATTTTTTGCCACCGCCGACACATGCAATCCGCCCTTGTGAGCAAAAGCATATTTACCAACATAAGGAGCAAATTTATCGCCTTCTTTGTTTAAAATTTCGTCAAGAAATCGTGAAACTTTTACTAAATTTTTAAGATGAATTTCTGCGATTCCAATATCATAGCCCATTTTCAAAGCAAGCGTCGGAATGATTGAAGTTAAGTTGGCGTTGCCACATCTTTCGCCAAGCCCGTTAATCGTGCCCTGAACTTGACGCACTCCAGCTTCGACTGCACAAATTGAGTTGGCAACAGCGTTGCCGGTATCGTTATGGCAATGAATTCCAAGATTTTCTCCGGGAATAATTTTCACCACTTCGTTGATTATTGATTTTATTTCGGAAGGCAAAGTTCCGCCATTGGTGTCGCATAAAATAATCCATCTGGCACCCGCTTCAAAAGCAGTTTTAACAACATTTAGTGCAAATTGTGGATTGGCTTTGTAGCCATCAAAAAAATGTTCGGCGTCAAACATGGCAACTTTTTTTCTTTTAACAATATGCTTAATCGATTCGGCAATCATCGCCAAATTTTCTTGCTCAGAAATATGTAAAGCATGCGTTAAATGGAAATCCCAACTTTTGCCAACGATACAAACTGATTTTGCTGGCGAATTAATTAAAGCGTTGAGGGCGTTATCATTGCCCGCCGAACTATTAACGCGTCGCGTCATGCCGAACGCCACAAATTGTGATTTTTCTAATTTTGGAAGTTTTGAAAAAAATTCATCATCGATCGGATTGGCTCCCGGCCATCCGCCTTCGATAAAATCAATGCCAATTTTGTCGAGCATTTTGGCGATATCAATTTTATTTTGAACAGAAAAATTGACGGTGCTAGTTTGTGCCCCATCTCGCAAAGTTGAATCATAAAGATAAACTCTTGATTTTTTGTTCATAAAATTAATTTGTTTGAGTCAATTTTATTGAAAAATTTAATATAAAACAACTAAAGTTCCAATGATGGCGAATATTGCGGAATAAGCCCAGAAGCTATAAACTACTTTTTGCTCTCCCCATCCTAATTTTTCAAAATGATGATGAAGTGGTGCCATTAAAAAAATTCTTTTTTTACGCAATTTGTAAGAGCCGACTTGCAAACTAACTGAAACCGCTTCAGCAACAAACAAAAGTGAGATTAAGAAAAAGACAAATTCTTGTTTAACAATTATGGCGATCATGCCAAGAACAGAGCCGATTCCAAGACTTCCGACATCGCCCATAAATATTATTGCGGGCTTTAAATTAAAAGTTAAAAAAGCTAAAATTGAACCGATCAAAGCTATGCAAAAAAATATGAGCTCTCCTGAAAATAAAACATGCGGAACGTTGAATTTAGAAGCCAATTCACGAGTTGATGAGGCGTGAATTAACAATATTAAACAAATTAAATTTATAATTGCTGGCACTGAAACCAAGCCATCTAAGCCATCGGTTAAATTAACGGCGTTCGAAGAGCCAACTATTACAATCGTTACAAAAATTATATAAATTGATAAATTTAAAGTTAAATAATGATGCGATCCGAGTGGAAAAAATATATCGCCCGTTGCATGAATTGGATCAATCGTATTAAGCCACAGAAAGGCTAGACCAATAATCGCAAATTGAATAATAATGCGATAACTACCACGAAAACCTTTGGTATTTTTAAAAACAACTTTCATTAAATCATCGACCAAACCAATCGAGGCAAAACAAATCATGATTGAACAAATTACTAAAATATAGCGATTAAAAATGTCGATGAATAAAAATGTGGTAATTAAAGTTGCTAAAACTATAAAAATTCCACCCATGGTTGGAGTGCGTTTTTTATTTTTCAAATGCGACTCGGGACCGTCGGAACGAATCGGTTGAAATAGATTTTTTTTATTCATTATCGCAATATATTTACGAATTGAGAAAAAACCTATTAAATAGGAAGAAGCCAGGCAAATAAAGGCTTTAAACCATAAATTTTTAAAAATTACAAGACTAGTGAGCACTGGTTTTTAAAGTTAATTTTTCAATAATTTTTTCCATTTTCATACCGCGAGAACCTTTTAAATAAACGATATCGCCGTCATTTAAAATTTCAGCAAATTCTTGACTTGCCGAAGTGGAATCGAGGTAATTTTTAGAATTTTTTAATTTAATTTCATTATTTACGGCTTCCATTTGTTTTCCGACTAAAATGATTTGATCGAAGTTTTTTTCTTTAACAAAATCCAAAACTTCACGATGAATTTCGTGAGATTTTTCGCCGAGTTCAAGCATATCCCCAAGGGCACAAATCATTCTTTTTTTATGCAAAATATTTTTTAATTTTTCACAATTTTGCAATCCAGCTTTCATTGATAAAATGCTGGCGTTGTAAGTGTCGTCGATGATCGTAATTTTTTTACCATTTACGATTACATCACTTACTTTGCCACGCCCTTCAGAGCTAGAAAAATTTTTCAAAATCGACAATCCAGAATTTAAATCTTTACCAATTAAATCAAGGCAAGCGACAACTATTATTGAGTTGAAATTTACTGCTTGGTTTGAACATCCCGTTAGGTAAGAAATTTTTTGAGAATTTTTAGTTTTTGCCTCAATTTTTGAAAGAGATGATTCGGTTATATTTATTTCATTAATTTGATAATCAGCTTGGTTTTTATTGCCAAAAGAAATTAAATTTGAATCATTTATTTTGTAAGATTGAGCCTGTTTTTTCAAGAATTCAAAATGAATATTATCAGCATTAAGAAGGGCAATTCCATTTTGTTCTAAACCAGCAAAAATTTCCGATTTTGCTAAAGCAATTTCTTGTTCATTTTTAAAAAATTCAATATGAACTGGACCAACATTGGTAATGATCGCAACATGAGGACGTGCAATTTTTGTAAGATGAATTATTTCGTTTAAATGATTCATGCCCATTTCAAAAATAGCATATTCGCAATCGGCTTCGAGGTTTGATAAAGAGAGGGGCAAGCCAATATGATTATTTAAATTTCCTGAATTAGCAAAAGTTTTTCCTTGAGTTGAAAATGCCAATTTTAACATTTCTTTAGTGCCTGTTTTACCAACGCTACCAGTCAAAGCAATGATTTTTGCTTTGGTTCTTTTTCGTGAAAATTCGGCAAGTTTATCGAGTGCTTTATAAGTATTTTTTACCAAAATTAAGCGTGAAATAAAATCAGAGTTTTTTATTTCTTCAGGAATTTGATCGACAATTGCAAAATTAGCACCATTTTCAAAAGCTTGCTCAAGAAATTTATGACCATCAGTATTCTCGCCTTTAAGGGCAATAAAAAGCCCAGCAAAAATTTTTTTACGACTATCGATAAAAACATTTTCTATTGATAAATTTTTAGGATTAATAATTGAA
>CAXNDB010000071.1:0-5415 GCA_964201025.1 Rickettsiales bacterium UBA1997
TGCGATATTTCTGGAGTCGGTTATATAATTTCTAATATTTGTCCAAATTCTCTATAAATATATTTAATTTATTTATCAATGTTAAAGAAAAAAATTGTCAAAAATTTTCACAATAAAAAAGCTTATACTCTCATAGAGTTATCAATCGCTATTTTAGTTATTTCTTTATTAATGGCTGGAGTATTTTCGATGGCGACGGGAAGTATTAGTGGTTCCAAATCAATATTGGCAACCCAAAGAATGAATGAAATTTATAAATCTCTTGGAACTTTTCTAATGGTAAATAAAAGATTGCCTTGTCCAGCCTCGGTCGAATTATCAAAAGTAAATGATGCCTCTTATGGTCAAGAGGTGAGGGCTTTTACCAGTGGAGTTGCCACTGGTTGCGGAGGAGCTAGCACCGGCGTTTACAACTCTTCTTCTAGTCCAAATTTATCTTTTGGAGCGGTCCCAATAAAATCTTTGAATTTAAGTTCTGAATATTCCGAAGATGGCTATGATAATAAAATTGGTTATATAATAGATCAGCGTTTTACGCTTAATTTTATTGAACCGGGAATTTCTACTGGAAATAGCTTTGGAACGATTGATGTTGATAATCCAACATTTCCTGCGGTTATTACTGTAAAAGAAAAAAATACGGCATTGGATTCTGTTTTAGGACAAAAATTTATATTTGTATTAATAAGCTATGGAGTCAATGGTAACGGAGCTTTTAGAGCGAATGATGGTCAGCAAAATGCTACCACCAGTAATAGTCCCGTAGACACCTCGGGAGAGTATGAAAATCAAGTTGTATCGTCAGATTTTGATGGAGTTTTTGTAAATAATTCTTTCGGAAGTGATATTTTTGATGATACTCTATTTTATAAATCGCGTCCAGATTTTATTGTTGATTTTCGTGCTAATAATTTTAGTTATTGTCCAGCTTTTGTTGTCGGTGATAGTGGTTTTGTTGCTACAAATTTATATTATAATCAATATTTATATGCCAGCAACACTTGCCCCGGAGATCAAACTAAAATAAAAATAAAAAGATGCACCAATATTTCGGGCGAATGGAAAGATGCTATGGCAACTTGTCCAACTGCTCAATAAAAATTTACCATTGAAATAATAAGGCGTGATTAAATATTTTAAGTTAAGTTATTTTAACAAAATATTATTTTTTCCGATTAATAGAATCAACAGCTCGCCCGTCAACAACTTTATTTGAACTCAAAATAAAGGTTTGATTCGGCTTTAATGTAAACTCAACTTCAACTTGATTATTTTCATTAATTTTTGGCGCATATTCTTCTGATTTTTTGCCAGATAAAATTTTCCATTTACTAATACTTAAGCGCCAAACAATTGTTGTTTTATCCTGCGATACGCTTTTAAAATATAGCTCATTTTCGCTAGAGTTAGAGCCCGCCCCAAACTTTTTATCATTAATCCACAAAGACCATTGTTTTTCAGCAAAATACATTATTGAAGACAAGAAAACGTATGATTTGACGTTGTCCTCACTTTCTTCGAGTGATTTAATTTCTTCAGCCTGTTTTTTTGCATCTTCGGCATTTTGTTTATTTGCCTCAGCACCTTCTGGAGTAAAGGCCTGGTTATTTCTCATCGCCTCGATAGCTTTTTCAATATTACTAAATTGATCTTCATCATACATCAAAGATTTTAATTTGGACGGAGAAAATATGTCATCTAAAGCGTTTTTGATTGATTTGGCAGAAAGTGGAGTGGTGGAGTCAACTTTATCAATATTTATGCTTTTTTGAATTTTACCTTGATCTTGCGACCTCGAATCTTTTGAAAATGAGACTTCGATAATTGATAACAAAACAATGAATAATATTTTATAACTTCTCATTTTATTTTAATTTTGTTGGTTTGAAGAAGAATCTTTTTTAGTTGAATCAAGCGGTGCTATATCTTTATAAACATACCAAGAAAATACTAATCTACCTTTTATTATTCCAGATATTTTGCCGGTACTAATATCAAAATAATCTTTAACTTCATAATCTCTTTCTTTGGAAAATTCAAGTTTTGTTATTATTGGATAGCCGTGAAGATATTTAATAAATTCATTAATAAATTGAATAGCTTTAATATCATGGTAAGATGAAAAAGAGAGTTCGCCGATAGTGTAAAGAAGAGATATCGTTTCATTTTTAAATACCGATGAAGGATAATTTTCGGGAATACTGATTTTCAAAATTGTATTTGTTATCGAATATTTTTCCCCAAGATTTGCAGCTATTTTATTTATATCTTCGACTTTTATCCCTTCAAGAGACTTCTTACTCTGATCGATCTTCGACCACATCTCCATATATTTTTTATTTTGTTGAGTTTTTTGTTCAATTTCTTGAGTTTTGTTTTTGATATCAGCTATATCCATGATAATTTTATCATATTGATCCAAGAATGAATTATTAAGATAAATATACATCGATAACAGCGTAGAAATCAATATAATCAATAATACAATTGAAATCGCACTATATTTGATTTGTTTTTTTAATTTATCAATTTTCATTTTTTGTGACTATTCTAAATTCAACAGGAAAATCATAATATTTTTGATTAAAATCAATGTTTCTCGGCAATTCATTGTATGATATATCGTAATCGATTAAAGTTTTTTTCATTTGAACTACAAATTTATCAAATTCAGTAAATAAACTCTCAATATCGCCACTTTTGTTATAAAGTTTTCCAGTTAAAACTAATTGTTTTTGAGCATTTTTATTAGTTGAATTGCGAGATTCAAAGGCTACTAAACCATAAGCAAGGGAATTAAATTTTATTTGAAAATCTCTAGAAAAACTCATTAGAGAATAGTTTTTTATAAAGTCGTGAGATAGCTTTCCAAGGCCATCTTCAACTCTTCCCATATCTCCAACTCTTTCAATGCTAACTTCTTTATCGCCTTCTTGATAAGTGCCTTCAATCGAGGTTTTTTTGATTTTTGCAAATTGATTTAAAGCTTCAATTTTTTGTTCTTGAGCTTTATCAATTTTATCTGAAATTGATTCATTAGTAACGAAAACTAAAAATGCTACAAAAATAAATGAACATATAAAAATAAAGTTTAAGACAAAAGAAGATTTTAGTATGAAAAATAAATTTTCCGTAGTTTTAATTCTTTGATTTGAAAATTTTAGAATTTTTTTTGATTTAACAAAAATATCATTAATTAACAAATCAAAATTATCATCTTCAATTTTTAAATATTTGATTTTGAGTAAATCTGTAGCATTTTGCACGGTATAATTGACGATATTTAATTCAATATTTTTAGTTCGCATTATTTCGTTAGAAGCCTTTTCGGGCAAAATATTTATAACTTCAAATTCTTGGATAGATAAATCTATATAAAGTCTTTTTAAATATTCAAAAGTACTATAAACATCTTGAGAATATTTCTCGACAAAATTTAATTCTTCAAAATTATAATTAACAACCCGAGTAAAAACTATACTTGAATTTGAAAAAACAATTTGTCGAGCACCGCCCGTTTTGGTTTGAATAACTAAACAAAAAATTTTATTTTCCTTTAATTTTATAACCGATGGAGAATTCTCTTTGGGGTCGAGTCGTGTTATTTTTGAAAAAAAATTATAACATTCGACAGGAAGCATGTAAATTCCAATCAAACGATTGGGTAATTCATAAATAAAATTAAGCCAAATTGAAATGTTTTCAGATTTTGAAGAGGTTATAAATAAGCAATCGGACTTGCTTGTTTCAACTTTTTTTAAACTATTTTTTTTCGATGCGTTAGAGTTTTTGTGATTTCTCAACAAGATATAATTTTTTAATCCTTCTTTGTCACCATCCGAAGCTAAATCTCTTTTGGCAATGCGCTCAAGATCAAATTTACGCATCATCGGATATGTTTTTTTCTTGTAAGTTTGATCAATGGTGTCGAGCATTATGTAAATTGAATAGCCCTTAGCTTTAGCAAAAAAACTTATCAAATTGGGCTTATTTTCATCGGTTAATTTTTCTACGAACTCAGATTCAATGACGTTTCCAGTGTGTTTAGTTATTATAGTTCCGTTATTTCCAATTAGCACAACAATGGCTTTCTTAGACATTTTAAAATAAAGTTAAATTTTAAATTTATGTATTGTATATTTTTAAAGTTTAATAAAAAAACATGCAACAGTATTTAGTTTTTTATGATAATTGGAATTGGAATTGATTTAATATCGAATGATAGAATTAAAAAAATTATAAAAAAATTCGATCAAAATTTTAAAGAAAAAATTTTTTCAAAAAATGAATTAAACGATTTTAAAAATCGCTATAAAAATCAAGATAAATTAACGCAAAATGCGATTAATTTCTTTGCCAAAAGATTTGCTTCCAAAGAAGCATTTTCTAAGGCTATTGGCACTGGAATTGGTCGCGGAATTGATTTCAATGATATTGAAATTTCTAATGATAAATTGGGCAAGCCTTTTATCAAAATATTAAATAATAAAGAAGCTAAAATTAAAGAAATTTTAAATTGCCAAGAGTTTAATATTCATTTGACTATTAGCGATGAAAAATCAATATCGGGAGCGGTGGTTATTATCGAAAAAGTTTTATAAATTTTATTAAATTTGATATGAAAAATACAGATTCTAAAATAATGGTGATTGGCTCCGGAACATGGGGAACAGCACTCGCTAATCATTTAGCCATTAACAATTGCGATGTATATTTAAACTCAATTGAAAAAAATGTTGTCGATGAAATTAATCAAAAAAATTCTAATTCTAAATATTTTCCTAACTTAAAATTGCACAAAAATATTAATGCGGGAATTGATTTCAAAAATGACGTCGACTTCGTATTCATAGTGGTTCCGAGTAATGTTATAAAAAATGTTTTTGAAAAAATTTCTTCAACAAATTTTAAAAAAACTTGTGGATTTGTGATTTGTTCAAAGGGTTTTGAGGATAAAACTTTAAGCCTTTTAAGCGATGCTTTTGAACGCATAACTAAAAATAAAAATTACGTAGTTTTATCGGGTCCAAATTTTGCAGTAGAGGTGGCAAGAGAAGTCCCAAGCGTAACCACGATAGCTTCAAAAAATAAAAAAATTGCTCAAAAAGTTATAAAAGTTCTTAATAATGAAAATTTTAAAGCACTTTATTTTAACGATCCAAGAACGGCAGAAATTTGTGGAATCGTCAAAAATATTTTAGCGATTGGGTGCGGAATCGTTGATGGACTTGAGCTCGGAGTCAATACCAAATCAGCACTTTTGGTTAAAGGAATTTCGGAAATTCAAACTTTGTGTAAAAAAATTAAAGCTTCAAGCGATGTTGCGAATCCAGCCGGTTTTGGTGATATTTTTTTAACATGTTCATCAACAAAATCCCGCAACAACAGCCTTGGAATGCTTATTGCCGAAGGTAA
>CAXNDB010000072.1:0-5385 GCA_964201025.1 Rickettsiales bacterium UBA1997
TTGTAAAATTTTCTGCAAAAATTCAAATTATTTTTCTAAAATGCCGTCAAAAAATTCGATAAATCACAAACATTTTAATAATTCTTTTTGCGAATCCAATCCATCAAATCGCAAAAAAGTCATAATCTTGGGATCGGGTCCAAACCGCATTGGTCAAGGCATCGAGTTCGATTACACTTGCGTTCATTCCGCCTTTGCTTTCAAAGAAAATAATATTGAAGCCATCATGGTGAATTGTAATCCCGAAACCGTTTCGACCGATTACGACACCTCCGATCGCCTTTATTTTGAGCCTTTAACGGCGGAAGACACCATCGAACTTATTCAAAAAGAAATGACTAATGGCGAATTACTCGGCGTTAATGTGCAGTTCGGCGGGCAAACGCCTCTAAGTCTTGCCAAATTTTTACAAGATGAAAATATTCCGATTATTGGCACCTCGCCCGACATGATCGACTTGGCGGAAGATCGCGATCGCTTCAAAAAATTAATTCAAAAACTTGAACTCAATCAACCGCAAAATTTTATCGCTTATTCCAAACATCAAGTGCTTGAGCAAGTCAAAGAAATTGGTTTTCCCGTGGTGGTTCGTCCGTCTTACGTCTTAGGTGGCAAAGGCATGGCGATTATTTACGATGAAAATTATTTGTTAAAATATTTAACCGAATATGATGAAGTTTTTGAAACTGGCCCGCTTTTACTTGATAAATTTTTAACCGACGCCATGGAAGTTGATGTTGACGCTTTATGCGATGGCGAAGAAGTTTTTGTCGCCGGAATTATGCAACATATTGAAGAAGCCGGGATTCACTCGGGTGATTCAGCATGTTCGATTCCGCCTTATTCACTTTCAGAAGAAATTATTGCCGAAATAAAAATTGCCACCGCCAAAATGGCTCTGGCTCTAAATGTTAAAGGCTTGATGAATGTTCAATATGCCATTAAAGATGATGTTCTTTATGTGCTTGAAGTCAACCCCAGAGCGTCGCGAACTGTTCCATTCGTGGCCAAAGCAACGGGCATTCCCATCGCCAAAATCGCTTCGCTAATCATGGTTGGCAAAAAATTATCCGAATTCAAATTGCAAGAAAAAAAGTTCGATTATTATGCAGTAAAAGAAGTGGTTTTCCCCTTCGCGCGCTTCAGCAATGTTGATATAATTTTAGGCCCCGAAATGAAATCGACGGGCGAAGTTATGGGCATCGACAAAACTTTTGCTTTAGCTTTCGCCAAAGCTCAAGTCGCTACAGGGACAAAGCTTCCGACCACAGGCTTGGCTTTTTTATCGGTCAAAGATTCCGACAAAAAATATTTGCCAGCAATCGCAAAAAAATTAATTAAAATTGGGCTTAGAATTGTTGCCACTCGTGGCACCGCGAAATTCCTCGCCGAAAATGATATTGCGGTTACTATTGTCAATAAAATTACCGAAGATAAACCTCACGTTGTCGATATGATCGACCAAAAAGAAATAACTTTGGTCATCAACACGACAGAAGGGGCACAAGCCACCAAAGACAGTTTTTCGATTCGTCGCACTTCGCTAATGCGTGGAATCACTTACACCACAACGATTTCAGGTGCTAGAGCTTTGGTTGACGCGATTGAAGCTTATAAAAACCAAGATTGCAAATTTGAGGTTTATGCTTTGCAAGATATGATTTCTTGTGCTTAAATTATTTTTTAATTTTAATTCCACTTAAATGCCCGCAGAAAAAATCGATTTCGAACTGCCAGATTATAAAATAATTCGTCAAAATCTTATCGATTCAAAATTGCCTGGTTTGGAAAAAACTACAATGTCGCAAGCCCTTGAAGACGATAAACAAAATGATGATGAATTATTAAAAACCAAAGTTTTTGAAGATTTTTTTCAACAAAAGAACGATAGCGAAAGAAAAAAAATTTTATTAGTCATATCGGGCTCTTATATTGAAGGAGAAGATCATTCACAATCTTATCCAAATTATTTAAAGGAAATGGCACAATCCAATTCCAATTGTGATTTTCTAGTTCTAAATATTGATCCAAAGTTTGCTACAAATCTAAATCCCGCAGACATTGAAATAGAAAAAAATGTTGATCTTAAATTTCTAAAAGGGCATTTAAATCCCGTAAAAAATCCTCAATTTTATTCCGAAATTGGAAATAATTTGCACCGCTTTGATAAAGTAGTTTTTTGCTCTCACACTTGTCAAGTCGGAGCCTTAGATTTTCATCCACTTCATCGTCATTGTCAAAAACAAGGCACTGATTGCATTACAATTGGAGCCTATTTCAATGAAAGCCCTTGTTGCATTATTAAAGAACCTTTAATTAAACAAGATCATGTTTTTCTTGATTTCTTTGAAAAAACTCATTTTTTTATTGATAGGGATTTAATACCAAAAGAAGGTACGAAAAATGGTTTGCTAGATTCACAAAAAATTTTGAAACTATCATTCGTTTTTAAATTTCTTGATATAGATTTTGGTTCAGACAAAACTGATGAGGATAAAAAGACTATTGTTGAAGAAAAAAAAGTGGAAAACCAATATAAATCGATAGAATTATTTACTGGCATCGAAGATGAAGATTTCATAACAGCCGTTACGCAATTTGTTCAAGAAAAAGAAGTTTTGCCAACTCCAATAGATGTAAGTCAAAATTCGCCATCAACATCTGATTCGAAATCAAAATCTGATTTGGAATCTAAGGAATTAACCACAATTTTCGGTTTAGGAACTGGAGCAATTGTAGGCTTAACTTGTGTTTCGGCACTAGGATTGGGAATCGTTTCGGCACCAGCGTTTGCAATAGTTGCCGGCACGACCATAGCTGGGGCTACAGCATTTTATTTAATTAATCAAGAAATTCAAAAAAATAACCCTCAAAAATAAAAGTCGCTTGCTCAAATTATTTAATCGTAATTTTTTGATAAGTTTCGCGATCCATTTCAATAATATCAACCGAAATGTCGCATCTTTTTTGCGGAAGTTTTAAATTTTTATAAAAATTATTTGAAAAGTCAAAACTTTGCGAAGCCAGTTTTTGCCTAATCTCAACCGCCCTGCCCGCTAAAATTTTAATCGAAATATGTATAAAATTTTCGTCATTTTCTTCAAGCCCAACTTGATAATTTTCATAATTAATTACGCGAATTTTACATTGATCGGGATCGAATTTTCCTTCAACAATTTTCGCCATAATTTGCTGAATTTCTTTCGCGATTTTCACAGCTTCTTTCGCTAAAATATTTTTGGAAGTTTCAATAATAATGTGAGGCATAAATTTAAGATTTGATTTTGAAATTATTTTATTTTGATTTTAAAATAATTGATTTAATTAATAAATTTAAAATTATAAATTATGAAAAAAATTGCAATTTTATTTGTTTTATCTTCTGTGCTTTTTAGCTGTGGCCGTCAGCAAAGACTTGGCTTGCACCTTAAGATTTGCCAACACAGGACGCACTCTCGACGTTGATGAAATCGCCTTCAAAAAATTAAAAACCATGAAAAAGGTGAAGCTTTTACGTGGAATTCATTATTCTTCATTCCAATTTTTGGCGATGGATCAATCATTACCCCAGCCGAAAAAGGCGACATTAATGATGTTCAATTAATTGGCGAAACCGGTTCTTGGTATGGTGGATTTTTAAACCGCACTTGCACCGGGTTTATGGAGACAATCCAGCGGTTTCCAACAAAAATAAAAATTCTTCGACTAAAAAAAATAATTTTAAAAATTGGGCTGTAGCACTTCAGCCCAAATATTTTTCAATAATAAAAAATAAAATTTATTACTCATTGGCAAATTTATTTCCTCAAAGCGATTCAATATTTAAACTAAATTGGTTTTGATAAATTTAATTTTAGAATTGATATTATTTATCGATGCGCTTGTGATCCATGCGATACCCGGCCACCCGGCGAAGGCTCGACACTTGGTCTTGACGCCTCAGCTATAAATTTTATAGCTTGTGCATTTGATAAAAAAGTTTCGATAACCGCTTCCTTTGATTCTTGACCCGATCCCGCTTTAAGATTAATATGATTTTTATTTATAACTAACTCATTTCCATTAATTGCTATAAAATAATCGCCATTGTCGCTATAAAACTTTATCTGCTCTTGATTTAGCGAATTATCTTTTGTTCCTAATTTTACGCAGGCGATTACATTATCATCATTCAACATATCCATGCAAAATTTTTTTAAATCATCATTTTGCATGTGTCGAAGCTGAGAAGTTGTATCTATCGACCGAAGAGTTTGCGCCGGAGGAATCGCAACAGGTCTTGGCAATAAAACTGGCGGAATGCGCTCACCTCCTCGCGCAACCGGAGAACTTTCATCCGGAATAACTTCAGCAACTTCATGGAGTCTTTTCATAATTTTTGACTCGAGGGCATAAGCCGTAAAATGACCGTCCTTAAGATCAATTGTGTTAGCTACCCCCGGAATAATTTTATTCATCATAAAATCAACTGAGTATTGCGAAACATTATTATCAGCTCCAATTCCAATGTCTCTCATTACGCTATCGCTTATTTCAGCTCCCAATTTTTGCTTATAATCATCGACATGTTCTTTTTTCCACTCCGAATTCCACTTTTGCTGTAAAATTCCGCCAAGAAATATTGGAACAACATTTGGTTGATAGATATTTTCAGTCTGCGATTGGCTATCAATCCTTTTAAAGGGAACCGCCTCATCTAAAACATCCAAAAGCCCTTTGCCACTTTGCGATGCTTTATTATAAATTGCTAAAAGTTCTTTAAACTGCTCTAAACTATAAGGGGATTCAATAGCGGAAGCTTCTGGAAATTTAGCGGGATCAACTTGATCCCTTCTTTCATTAAATAAAAAATGACAATATTCGTCCAATAATTGTTGTTTTTGGAGCGGGTCTTTCATTGCTTCTTTAACTTTAATTTTTTCTGATTCGCCAAATAAATCCGACAATACATTAGCTTTATATTTCAAAATTTCCGCTAAAGCTAGGTCTTCATCGCTATTTAACTCCCCCATTTTTTTAGAAACTTTATCATAACCTTCTTTCAAGGAGATGATTTGGGCGAAAAGAAATTCTTCAGCGCTTTGATTATTCAAACCAATATTGTCATAGGCTTGCCTTCTTACGGAATCAGATTCTGAAGCGATTACATTGGCACAAGCATAAAAACCACATAAATTTTCAAATCCTGAAGTTTTTATTTTTACTAATTTTTCGGAAGATGGTTGCATAATAATTAAGAAAAATATTTTTTATAATGAATTTAATCCTACATTAATATATAGTTATTTATATTAAGCAATATTATTATAAAAAAAACCAAGCCTTGCGTTAAAAAAATAGCCTAAGCGTAACTCAACTTAAAATTAAAAACTCATTGCGGATACG
>CAXNDB010000073.1:0-5311 GCA_964201025.1 Rickettsiales bacterium UBA1997
CCGAACAAATCACTCGCTAATTTTGAGCATAGCGCTCCTTTGCTTTTATCGCCTAGATTAGCAATTCTCTCCGCCGCTTTTGCTGTATTAGAAAATTCAGTAATTTTTACTCCTAATTTGCGTAAATTTTCTTGCGATTGCATCAAGGCTTGTGGATGCGATAAAACTTCTTTTATGTCTTCAAGCTTTGTACCTCTAAGCCCCACAAGATTATGTGTAATTGGAAAAAAATGCTCGGCAACAATTGAAACATCGTGTTTTTGTAATAAATCGTGAATTTCAGCAACTCGTCCGGCATAAGAATTTTCTAAGGGAATAATGCCATATTTAGCTTCATTATTTTCGACCGCTAAAAAAACATCGTAAAAACTATCGAAAGCTTTAGCTTGCATTTCGGGATAAAATTTTAGACAAGCCAAATTTGAATTGGCACCATTAGCGCCTTGAAAGGCAATGGTTCCACTATTTATTTCTTTAATAATTTTTGACGAATTCATGTTACAAAATTTTGATATTTTTATAAAAATATTTTAAACTATTTATTTTTGATTTTACAACTAAAAATTAAATTGACAAAGGCAAATAAGCCATTGATAATATTGAACTTACAAAATTAATTAATTGTAAAATGACAAACACTTTAAACGCTAATTCGCAATTAAATTGGCAAATAGATTCATGGCGTAAATTGCCTATTAAGCAACAGCCACAATATCTAAACACTGACGAGCTTTGCAAAGTTGAAGCTGAACTCGCTAATTTTCCACCTTTAGTTGCGATTGATGAAATTGAAAAATTGAAAAATGAATTGGCTTTGGTTTCGCGTGGCGAAGCCTTCTTATTACAAGGTGGAGACTGTGCCGAAAGTTTTGTCGAATTTTCGCACAATAATTTAAAAAATTATTTTCGCACCATCATGCAAATGACTATAGCTTTGATGTATGGTTTGAAAAAGCCTGTAGTCAAGGTTGGTCGCATCGCCGGTCAATATGCTAAACCGCGTTCGCAAGGCGATGAAACCATCGGCGACACTACGCTACCAGCCTATCGTGGCGATATCGTTAATGGTATCGATTTTGAAAATAATTCACGTAAAGCCAATCCGCAACGTTTAATCGACGCCTATTTTTATTCATCGGCATCGCTAAATTTCCTACGTTCTCTTGCTCTTGGAGGTTATGGAAATCTCGATAAGGTTAATAAATGGAATGAAGAATTTTCACACAATCTTAATGGAAAAAAACACAGCGAAGAAGTCACCTCTAAGATTAACGACATTTTATCTTTCATGAAATCTTGTGGAATTGATTACAAATCAATGCCTCAATTTACTACCGCCAGTTTTTATACATCGCATGAAGCCCTGTTACTGAACTATGAACAAGCCTTCACTCGTTTTAGCAAAGATCATCAAAAATTTTACGATTTAAGTGCTCATTTATTATGGATTGGTGATCGCACCCGCTCCATCGGTGAAGCTCATGTTGAATTTATGCGCGGTATTGCAAATCCAATTGCTTTTAAAGTTGGACCTTCGCTTAATGAAAATGATTTATTAAAACTTCTCGATATTTTAAATCCCAATAATGAAGAGGGTCGGATTACTTTAATTTCAAGGATGGGCAAAGATCAAATTCATAAATTTTTACCAAATTTGGTGAAAGCGGTGAAGAATAATGGCAATAAAGTTATTTGGTCTTGTGACCCCATGCATGGCAACACTATCAAGTCTTCGAACGGTTTTAAAACCCGTAAATTTGAAGATATTTTAAGTGAAGTTAAAAGTTTTTTTCACATTCATCACGAGATTGGATCGATTGCCGGCGGAGTGCATTTTGAGTTGACGGGGCAAGACGTAACTGAATGTCTTGGCGGGAATCAACAAATTTCCGAACTAAATTTAAGCGATCGTTATCATACTCATTGCGATCCACGTTTAAACTCATCGCAAAGTATTGAAATGGCTTTTACCATTGCTCATGAACTAGCTAATTCAATTCAAAAATAAATGATTGACGAAAATTTAAAAAAACACGGAATAATCGCTATAGTCGGGGCTCCAAACGCTGGAAAATCAACGTTAACTAATGCTCTTTTGGGGCAAAAATTAACCATCGTATCGCCGAAAGTACAAACCACGCGCAACTCAATTCGAGCCATCGCCATTGAAGACGCAACGCAAATTATTTTAATCGACACTCCCGGAATTTTTATTCCGCGCGACGATAAAATTTTAGAAAGAGTTATCGTTAAATCGGCTTGGCAAGCTCTTCGCGAGGCTGATCAGATTTGCTTTATAATTGACGCTGAAAGCGGTGCCAATCAAGAAAATTTACGTATTTTAAATGATTTAAAAAAAGAAAATTTACCAATCACCATCGTGATTAACAAAATTGATTTGGTAAAAAAATCAAAGATGCTTGAAACCTTCGCGATCATCTCTAATCTTGGTTTTATCGATATAATTCCAATTTCAGCTTTGCAAAATGATGGCGTTGAAAAACTTAAAAAATTCTTATGTGAAAAATGTCAAAATCCCACATGGATTTATGATGAAGAACAAATCACCGATGCACCGATGCGTTTTATCGCCAGCGAAATTACTCGTGAAAAATTGTTTTTAAATCTTCACAAGGAATTGCCTTATTCAATTGCCGTAAAAACTGATAGTTACGAAGTTTTAAATAATGGTGAAATCAAAATTCATCAAACAATTTTTGTATTAAAAGAAAGTCAAAAATCGATAATTGTTGGTAAAAAAGGTGAGATGATTAAGAAACTTGGACAAGATTCAAGGCTTGATATTGCTGAAATCGCCGGCGCAAAAGTCCATTTATTTTTATTTGTTAAAGTTAAACAAGATTGGATGCGCGACATTGAAAATTTTGAAAAAATTGACATCGAAAAATTGCCAAATTCTAATTCAAATTCCAAACCAAAGAAAAAATAATTATGACCACGATTGACGAAAATGAAGTTGAAAAATTTTCAAAAATTGCCGATGAATGGTGGGACGCAAACGGTAAATTCAAGCCTTTGCACAAATTTAATCCAATTCGTTTAAATTTTTTTAAACAACAAATTTGTAATTTTTTTAATCGTGATGAAAAATTATTAACGCCGTTTGCCGGCTTGAAAATTCTCGATATTGGCTGTGGCGGAGGTTTAGTCGCCGAACCAATTTCTCGACTCGGAGCTGAATTAGTAGCCATCGACGCCTCACCAAAAAATATTAATGTCGCCAAAATTCACGCCGAAAAATCGGATTTAAAAATTGATTATCAATGCATTTCCGCCGAAGATTTGGCGTCACAAAATCAACAATTTGATGTGGTTTTGGCCTTAGAAATCATTGAGCATGTGGCGGATGTTGAAAAATTTATTGAAGCCTGTGCAAAACTGTTGAAACCGAATGGCTTACTTTTCGTTGCCACTTTAAATCGTACCGCCAAATCATTGTTAATGGCAAAATTTGGTGTCGAATATATTTTACGGTGGTTACCAATTGGAACCCACGACTGGCGTAAATTCTTAAAGCCTTCGGAAATTGAAAATATTGCCAAAAATCAGCAAATCCAACTGCAAAAAATCCAAGGTTTTTCTTATAATTTACTCAAAGATCAATGGTCTTTTAGCACAGATTTATCGATAAATTATTGCTTAATTTTCAAAAAATAATTTGAATTAATTTACACCGACATTGTTGAAGATGCTTCTATCGCCCTTGGCATTGATGGTTTAGATGGCGTTACAGCTGGAGTCGATGTTAAAGTTATTTCAACAGAATTTGGATTATCTCTTGGTGAATCATTTGATACCGTAGATATCTCACTAATTTTTTGCATCAAATTTATATTGCTAGATTTAACTTCCTCTTGAGGAGTTGTTGTTTTAAAAAGAAGATCCGCCTTTACGACTTGAGAATTTGTTTTTTGCATCGAATTTGTATTACTAGGAGCTTGAACTTCAATTGGTTTTAAAATTGGTTGTTGCTCTTCAAAAGTTTCATGTTGGGGCATTTTTGCTTCAATTTTTGGCACAAATGTTTTTTCTTCAAAAACAATATCCGCCTTGACGCCTTGACTATTTCCAACAACATCTTCTCTTTCAACATTAACATTATTCATGCAACAACAAAGTGCCGTCATGCAACTTGGATTTGAATCACTTTGCCCCCCCTCTTTTAATTCTTGGTCTCGTTTTTGTATTTTATCTGCATATTCTTTTTGCTTTTTAATTCTTTCATCTTCTTTTTGTTTTTCTTTCTCTATCTTTTTATTTATTGTATTCAATAAATCTTTGCCGATTTCACCAGCATGACTAAGCATAAAACGAGCATCATATCCATTTGTGTTTTTACTACTTAGAGCCTCCTCATGCTGAGGATATTTTTCTATAATTTTATCAATCAATAAATTAACTATTTCTTCGCCCCTTGCTTTTTCATCATCTGTTTTAAAATGAAATTGATTTGAAATTGCAACTTGCAAAACATTGTTGTTGAATTCATTTTCATATTTATAATTTATGTCATAATCATTCAATAAATATTTTACCATATTTACAGAACCATGCTGAATTGACTTATTTAAAAGATTGGGTATATTTTTTTCAAATGAAACAGCGCCATCATTGGATAAATATTTATTTAAATATTCAAATAAATTTTCTTTATCAGAGGAACATGCGATTTCGAGTGGATTTGATGTAGTTTTTACATATTTATTCATCAATAAACCCATAATTTCATTGGGTGAATTACTCTCTATCGCTAAACGAATATTACTAACAAACTTACCTTTCCTTACTTTACCTTGACTTACCGTTTGCTCTTCAACCTCCTGTGTTATTCCGCCATTCGGTCTTGCTCCACTCTCCAAAAATTCGCTAATTTTATCTTTATCTTTACTTTTTATTGCTTCATGTAAATCACGATCCAACTTTTGAGTATCTTGTAATAATTTTATGATTTCTGTATTTTCAGGTGGACATAAAGTTAAGGGAATTTGATCACCATCGCTAAGAATTTCAATTC
Source organism: Rickettsiales bacterium UBA1997 (assembly GCA_964201025.1). Taxonomy (GTDB): domain Bacteria; phylum Pseudomonadota; class Alphaproteobacteria; order Rickettsiales; family UBA1997; genus CAILUF01. The sequence continues at coordinate 5,036 of CAXNDB010000073.1, forward strand.
TTGCACCTTTTTTTATTAAAAATTCAGCCATTTCTGAATTTCCATTTTTAACGGCTATATGCAGTAAGGTGTTGCCTTCATTATATTTTTTGTCAATGTCGATGTCATCATAATTATCAAAAAGGTCCTTTATGATATCAGAGTGACCTTTTTCTGCGATATTTTCTAAAATAGTTTTGCCATCAGAGCACGGCTTCATAAAATCAGAAGGTTTTAAGTGGTGTTTTGGAATTAATCTCTTGAATTTATTGGAATAACTCTCACTGAACTGAGTGG
>CAXNDB010000074.1:0-5257 GCA_964201025.1 Rickettsiales bacterium UBA1997
CATTGCCATGATAAGCCTCATCATGCTTGGCTATTTCGGTTTTTAATTGTAAAATTTTTTCTAAAATTTTTGACATAAATTAAACTAAATTATCATCATTAACATTATTCAAATTCATAACATTTTTTAACAAATCGAAATCATAAAAATAATCTTCGTGAATGGCGTGAATCAAGATTTCATCATCTTCGGTGGCGATTGCAAATAATCCTGCGGTCATGTTAAAACTCGAAATTAATAAAGCGGGATTAAAGCGATAATTATCCAAAAATTTTACGCGATGAATGGTTGGGTGAAGCGATTTACGATTAACGGCTAAATCAAGAATTAAATTCATCGATTTAAAAAAATTTTTAAAATATATTCCAACAAAATGACGATAAAATCCCAAGCTAAGATAGAGTAATTCGCTTTTGTTATTTATAAGTTTTAATTGATAAGAAATTACGGAAATTATGATTGAAGAAATAATGCCGAATATTAGAAATGGTATCGAAAAATCATGTCCAACAAACATGAAAACGAACCATAAAGTTAATAAAAATAAAAATAGGTTGAAAATATTTAACATTGCCTTTTAATAACAATTTCGATTTTAATTTATAACACCATATTTCAATTTTTTTTTAAAAATACAATGAAAAAAATTTTAATTGTTCAAGCGGTTTTTTATGAACATATTTCAAAAATGCTTTTGGATGGTGCCATAGCTAAAATTGTAAAAAATAATTTTGAATATGAAGTCTTAACTTTAAAAGGCGCTTTAGAAATTCCTTGTGCAATTTCGATTGCTAAAGATACGCAAAAATATGTCGGATTTATTGCTCTTGGTTGTGTGATTCGTGGTGAAACAACTCATTATGAAACCGTGTGCAATGAGAGTGCGCGAGGTTTAAATGATTTGGCGATAAATCATCAATTAGCAATTGGCAATGGCATAATAACCGTTGAAAATGAAGAGCAAGCTTTGGAAAGAGCTAACATGCAAAAACTTGATAAAGGTGGCTTTGCCGTCCAAGCTTGTTTAAGTATTATTTCCATTAAAGAAAAATTTAAAAATTTATGAAAAAAATCTGTCTAATTTTAATAATTATGTCCCTCACCTCTTGCATGATTGGCTCTGGAGAAAATTCTTCCATCGAGGCAAATAAAGATAAATTTCCACTGCTTACGGGCATTAATTTGGAAGGAAAAAAGTTTGAATTACCCAAAGATTTTGACGGCGAATTTAAACTTGTCGCCATTGGTTTTGAAAGAGAGCATCAAGAAGCGATTAATACTTGGATTACAGTCGCCGATGAAATTACCAAAAATAATTTAAAAATTAAATTTTACGAAGTGCCGTTGATTTATGAATTGGGTGGCTTCTCGAGAGCGTGGATCAATAACGGCATGCGTCTTGGCATTCAAGATAAAATTGCCCGTCAAAGAACAATAACGGTTTATACTAATCGTGATAAATTTTTTGAAATTATGAATATGAAAGGCGATAAAATTTACACTTTATTGCTTGATAAGGATGGCAAAATTTTGTGGCGCGCCGAAGGTTTGGCGAATCAAAAAAACATTGAATCATTACAAAAAATTCTGAAAAAAATTAAATAAAATTGGTTTTTTCTTCAATTTTTTTAACCTTACCAATCATTGCGGTAGTTGGTTTTGAGCTAAAAATTTGTTGAGCAATTTTAGTGATATCTTTTTTGGTGATATGTTTGAATTTATCAACAATATCTTCATCGCTATAAACTTTATTAAACAACAAAATATCCGATCCCAACCTTTGCATTCTTGAGCTCGTGCTTTCTTTCGCCATTTTTAAACTAGCACAAAATTGAGTTTTAACTCGCGCAAGTTCAACATCTTCAATTTTATCGCAGATTTTTTTGATTTCATCAGAAATTGAATTAATCATTTCTTCGCATTTATCGGGCGTGGTTCCACCATAAATTCCAAAAATACCCGAATCATTAAAGCAACTATTAAAAGCGTAAATTGAATAAGCCAAACCGCGATTTTCGCGAATTTCTTGAAAGAGTCGCGAAGACATTCCTCCCCCTAAAATCATCGCTAAAATTTGAGCTTCATAATATTTCTTACCATGATTAGAAACGCCTTCAAAGCCAATTAAATAATTAACTTGTTCAAGTTTTTTTTCTTTCTTAAAAAATCCGCCACAATATTGAGATTCCTCGATCGGCGCCACTTCTTTGTCGGATAATTTAGTAAAATATTTTTTAACCCATTTATTTAAATCATCTTGTTTAATATTGCCCGAAGCGCTCACCACAATATTTTTATAACTATAATGCTTATCAATATATTTTAAAAAATCAGTGCGAGAAAAATTTTTAATATTTTTTTCTAAACCCAGAATAGAGCGACCCAAAGCTTGATTTGGAAAAGCGGTTTCTTGAAAATAATCGAAAATAATATCGTCGGGCGTGTCGACCGTCATCGCTAATTCTTGCAAAATAACTTCTGATTCTTTTTTAATTTCTTGAGCATCAAACAAAGAATTTTGCAAAATATCGGCCAGAAATTCGACGGCAAATTCACCATATTCTTTTAAAACTTTAACATAATAAACGGTTTTCTCACGCGAGGTGAAAGCGTTGATATAACCCCCTATTCCCTCAAATTCTTCGGCAATTTGCTTGGCACTTCTTTTTTTGGTGCCCTTAAATGCCATATGTTCAAGAAAATGTGAAATGCCATTGATTTTAATATCCTCATTACGACTGCCAGTTTTAACAAACACCCCAATCGAAACCGTTTCGACGTCTTTCATTTCGTCGGTGGCAATTCTTAAGCCATTTTTTAGAGTTGTAATTTGAGGTTTTGACATAATTAGTTTTTGAATATATTGTTAAGATTCGAACATATTACATTTTGATTTTTTAATATAAAAAGCTTTTTTCATGAACAAGCCTCCAATTTTATCTTTACGCAATATCACAATTTCTTTTGCCAAAAAAATTCTTTTTGAAAATTTACATTTAAATCTTTTCCCGAATGATCGCGTATGCTTGATTGGCAAGAATGGCGTCGGCAAATCGACCTTAATGAATTCAATCGCCGGAGTTTTTGAATTTGATTCGGGAGAGCGTTGGGTGGCGCCAAATTCAGTTTTGGGATATTTAACTCAAAGCGAAAAAATTCGAGAAAATGTTAAAGTGAGTGATTACATAAAAGAAGGCATCGAGATAGATGAGCGTAAGGAATATTTGATTGATATTGTGTGTGAAAATTTAAAAATCGATAAGGAGCGTCTTACTTCTGAGCTCTCGGGCGGACAAAAAAGACGCGTTAATTTAGCAAAATCTTTGGTGATTCAACCCGATATTTTATTGCTCGACGAGCCAACAAATCACCTTGATTTAGAAATTATTGAATGGCTTGAGATCTACTTAAAAGACTTTCCGGGAGCTTTGATAATAATTTCTCACGATCGTAAATTTTTAGAAAAAGTTTCTAATAAAGTTTTTTGGATTCGCTCGGGAAATATTAAAATTAACAATAATGGTTATAAAAATTTTGACGAATGGTCGCAAAATATTATCGATCATGAAAGTCGAGAAGTTGAAAATTTACAAAAAAAAGTTAATCTCGAAAGTGGATGGCTCCAAACTGGAGTAACGGGGAGACGCAAACGTAACATTGGTCGCTTGCATCATCTTTTAGAATTAAAATCTAAACTCGAAGCGCAACAAAAAATTGTTTTTGCTAATCAAAATAAAATGAAAATTGAAGTGCAAAAACTCGATGAAGATTCTCCGCAAGTAATCATGAGTTTCAACAATGTTTCTTACAAAATTGATGAAGAAAATTTGTTAATTTCCAATTTTAATTATAAAATTTTACGGGGCGAACGTATTGGAATTATTGGTCGCAATGGCATTGGCAAATCAACTCTTTTAAAAATGATGATTGGTGAAATTTCGCCAAATCAAGGCACGGTAAAAATGGCAAAAAATATTGATTTTGCATATTTTGATCAATCACGAAGTGCCATCAGACCAACTTCAACTATTCAAGAAATTTTGTGCGAAAATGGTTCCGATCACGTGCAATTGGCGAATGGTAAAACCAAGCATATTTGCGGTTATTTGCGTGATTTTTTATTCGATCCAAAAGAAACGCAAACCATCGCTGGAACCTTGTCGGGCGGGCAACAAAATCGTTTGCTTTTGGCAAAAACTTTGGCAAATCCGGGAAATTTTTTAATTCTCGATGAACCGACTAACGATCTCGATATGGATTCGCTTGATATTCTCGAAGATTATTTGGAAAAATATCAAGGAACTTTGGTTGTAGTTTCGCATGATCGTGATTTTTTGGATAATGTTGCGACCACGATTTTAGGCTTTGAAGGCGATGGAATTATTAATTATAATATGGGCGGTTATAGCGATTATATTGCTCAATATCCGAATAAAAATCAGTTAAATTTAAATCAAAAAAATCTAAAAAATATTGCAGAAAAAACTACAAAAATAAGCGATTCTGAGAATTTACAAATTCAAAAAAATTCAATAAAAATTAGCAATAAAATAAAAACCGAACATGCCAAAATTCCACAAAAAATTATCGATATTCAAAAGAAAATTGAGGAATTAAATGATGAATTTGAAAATAGCGAAGATCGTAATCCATCAAATTTAGCTTTGATAAATATAGAAATCGCCAATCATCAATTTGAACTAGAGAAGCTTGAAGAAAGATGGCTCGAATTGGAATATTTAATTACCGAAAATTAAACCAAATTTCCATTTGATTATAGTGGGAAATTTATGAATTTTATCCATAAATTTTTTTGTCAAAAATAAATTTATAAAAAAGTAAAATATTATTTTATTTAATTTTTTGGCAAATCAATATTTTGCTGATTGATATTTTGCGGATCGGTACCCTTATTATCAAAATTTTCTTGCGGTTGCTCTTTAATATTCTTAGCTTCGACATCTTTATTTTCAACCTCTGGTGGCATTAATTCTTGTTTAGAATTTTGGGGCTCAATTGAATCTTGAGATTTATCATCTGTAGGTTCAATTTCGGTTTCGTTCTTAGGTTTATCGATTAATCTCTGCATCTCAACTGCAAAGCACGGCACATAAATTTTTTGCAAAAAAACTTTTTTAGATTTAAATAATTTTACCGAATTTTTGTCGGCAACGTTACATATTCCTTCATAGGCTTCCAATTCATCATCTTTTTTCAAAAGCATGCAATTTTTGCTATTAATTTCGGCTTCGATTGA
>CAXNDB010000075.1:0-5235 GCA_964201025.1 Rickettsiales bacterium UBA1997
GAATAATTCGCAAGATGTAAAAAAATTATTTGAAAGTCTTAAGAAAAATAATTCTAAATATTGCGATGAAAATCCAATCACTCTTCGACCTTGGGGCAGTTTTGAAATAATTGATTTTGGCAAAAATTTTAAGGTGAAAAAAATTATCGTTAAACCATTTTGTGCTTTGTCTTTACAAAAACATCAAAAACGCTCGGAGCACTGGGTCGTAGTGAAGGGAAGGGCTCATGTAACTTATGAAGATCGGGAATTTATTTTAAATGAAAATGAATCGACTTACATTTCGCTTGGCAAAAAACATCGCTTAGAAAATAAAGATAAAGAAAGTCTTGAAATTATTGAAATTCAAACTGGCAATTATTTGGGCGAAGATGATATTATCAGATTCAATGATAAATATGGCAGGGATAATGGAAGTATTTAAAATTATTTTTTTTCACGAATTAAAAATACTCTTCAAATCTAGGGGCAGAATAATCGCCAATATTTTATATTTTTTTATTTTCTTAGCGATTTTTCAAATTTTAACGCAAAATTTTGACCAAAATTTGCATTCACAATTTTTTATAATAGGCACTATCATTGCTTTGCTAACCTCAATTATAGCGGTTAATAATGATTTTTTAGAAAAAGATTTTCGTGATGGATCGCTAGAACAAATTATAATTGATTGCCAAAATTTAGAAATTTTTGTAATTGCTAAATGTCTTGCCAACTGGCTTTCATCAAGCTTTTTCATTGCTTTGTTGGCAAGTATAATTTTAAAAATTAGTAATTTTGAAATTTTAAATTTTTGGCAATTTTTTTTAGTGCTAATTTTAAATAGTTTATCGTTAAATTTTTTATTAGCTTTATGCGGAAGCTTGTCAATGCTGGGCGGATTCGCTTCGATGATTACAATAATCGCAATTCCATTGGCCTTACCAATTTTAATAATTACCTCGACAACAATGAATGAAAATTTTGAATTGAATATTAAAATTCTGATGGCTTTGACAGCTTTCACAATTGCTATCACAAGCTTCGCCTGTGCAAAAATTATAAAAATTGCCAATAATTAATTTTAAAATTATTGAACAAATTCAATAATTACTTGCCCAATTCCAACCACTTCGCCTTCCTTAAATTTGATTTTACCAATTTTGATATCATGATCGGTGCGAATAATATTTTCCATCTTCATGGCTTCAATAATTACAAGCTCTTGACCCGCTTTAACTTCATCACCTTCTTGAACTTTAAAGCGAATTAGTTTACCAGTAATTGGCGAAGTAAGATTTTTCGGTTTGGCATTTTTTTGAATTTTCGGCATGAATTTTGTGAGCTCGGCAATTCTTGGCGAGTGAACGCTAACAAAGGCATCAAGACCCGAATATTGCAATAAATAATTTCCCGTATTGTTATTTTCACGAACTTTAACACCAACTGGACGCTCATTAACAAATCCACGGAACAGCTTTTCGCCATTATTCCAACTATGTTTTAATTCAATTTCTTTATCATCGCATTCGATTTTTAAATAACCGTCAGAGCGATCAACAATATTAACGAGATAAGATTTTTCATCGATAAAAACTACCCAACGTTCGGAAACTTGTTTTTGACGATTACGCAATTGTCCCGTCATGTGGGCGTTGCGTTCGTAATTTTTTAAGAAAATTTGCATGGCACAAGAAACCAAAACTTCTTCGGCAATTGAATCCAGATGACTTCCCGAAAAACCGACCGGAAATTCTTCTTTAATAAATGAAGTTGATATATTTCCCGCGACAAAACGTTCATTTTTCATGATGGTTTCGAGGAAGCTGATATTATGCGAAACGCCATTGATCGCAAAGCTTCCTAAAGCATTACGCATATGCTCAATTGCTTCGTTACGAGTTTTACCAAATGAACATAATTTAGCAATCATAGCATCGTAAAACATACTCACTTCTCCACCTTCATAAACTCCCGACTCAACGCGAATATTTTCACTTTGTTCAGGTTCAATATAAAGGCTAATTCTTCCCGAAGAAGGCAAGAAGCCACGCGATGGATCTTCGGCATAAATGCGCGACTCAATCGCCCAACCATTTAATTTTATGTCTTCTTGTTTGAATGGTAATTTTTCGCCAAGCGCGATTTTTATCATCAATGAAACAATATCTAAGCCTGTCACCAATTCGGTGACGGGATGCTCAACCTGAAGCCTTGTATTCATTTCAAGAAAATAGAAATTTCTATTTTTATCCATGATATATTCAATCGTTCCAGCCGAAAAATATTTAACTTTTTGTGCTAAAGCTTTCGATTGCTCATACATTTTTAGACGAGTTTTATCATCTAAAAATGGACTTGGTGCTTCTTCAATAACTTTTTGATTATTGCGTTGGATCGAGCATTCACGCTCACCCAAGCATACTACATTGCCATGCTTATCCGCCAAAACTTGAATTTCAATATGACGTGGATTTTCAATAAATTTTTCGATAAAAACGCGATCATCGGAAAAACTATTTCGGGCTTCATTCGAAGCCGAAAGAAAAGCTTCCGACATTTCTTCTTTTTTCCAAACAATTCTCATACCCTTGCCACCACCGCCAGCAGAGGCTTTAACCATAACAGGAAAACCAATTTTTTCAGCAATATGCGTAGCTTCAACATCATCTTTTACAACGCCCATATGTCCAGGAACCGTGCTGACATTGGCTTCAATCGCAATTTTTTTCGACTCAATTTTGTCACCCATCATTTCAATCGAATAAGTCGAAGGTCCAACGAAGATTACTCCCGCCTTTTCCAAAGCATTAGCGAAATTACGATTTTCTGATAAAAAACCATATCCGGGGTGAACCATGGTGGCGCCAGTTTTTTTAACCGCTCCGAGAATTTTTTCAATATTTAGATAACTTTGTGAAGAGGGTGAGGCGCCAATATTTACGGCTTCATCTGCCATTTGAACAAATAAAGAATTGGCGTCGGCATCAGAATAAACGGCAACGGTTTTGATACCCATCTTGCGACAAGTTTTAATAATACGACAAGCGATTTCACCGCGATTTGCTATGAGTAATTTATGCATTTGAAAAAATTATTTAATAGTTTAAAATTTCATTAATAAAAAATAATCCAAACTTCATAAAAAAACAAGAAAATAAATGAAAACTACTTTAAAAACCTTCTTAGAATTGATCAGAATCAAGCAATCAATTGGTTCGCTGTTGCTAATTTTACCTTGTTTTTTGGCGATTGCCTTAATTTACAAAACCAATCCCGAAATTGCTATCAACAATTTAATTTTCACTACTATTTTATTTACTCTTGGCGCTTTTTTAATGAGAAGCGCGGGCTGTATTATCAATGATTTGCTTGACAAAAATTTTGATAAAAAAGTTGAAAGAACTAAAAATCGCCCGCTCGCTTCGCAAAAAATTTCGAGCAAAATGGCATTATTTTTTTTAGTAATTTTGCTATTTTTAGGGCTATTAATTTTAATACAATTTAATTATCAAACTATTATTGGAGGCTTTGTCGCTCTTGCCTTAATAATAACTTATCCTTTAATGAAAAGAATCACTTATTTTCCACAAATTTTTTTAGGAATCACCTTTAATTTCGGCATAATTATGGCGGGCTTGGCGCTCAATTCTTCAATCGATTTTGGCTTAATAATTTTATATTTGGCATGTATTTCTTGGACTTTTCTTTACGACTCGATCTACGGTTTTCAAGACATTGAAGATGATTTACGCATTGGCATAAAATCAAGCGCCATAATTTTTTCCAAACAAAATTTTAATAATCCTAAAAAATCTTTATATAAAATTTCAATCATCACCACTTTATTTTTTATAATGCTTGGAGTCTTTGAAGAGTTGAATTTGTCATATTTTTTAATCATAATTTTTAGTGGCATTTTAATTTTATATAAAATTTTAAAATGCGATTTAAAAAAACCCGTCGAATGTTTAAAATTTTTCAAAGAAAATTTATGGTTTGGGCTTTTATTTTTAACCGCAATTTTATGTAATTAATGAAAGTCGGAATCCTCGGTGGAAGCTTTAATCCTGCTCATTTAGGGCATATTCATTTAAGTAAAATTGCTATCAAAAAACTTGACTTAAATCAATTATGGTGGATTCCAACTTCGCAAAACCCTTTTAAACAAAAAAACGCTTTTTTAAATTTTGAAGAACGCGTTATAAATTGTAAAATAATTACGCAAAAAAATCCAAAAATTTATGTTAAAAAAATTGATAATTTTTATAGCATTGATTTGATAAATTCTTTGCAAAAAAAATATAAAAATTACGAATTTATTTGGGTGATGGGAGCTGATAATCTAGAAGATTTACATCGCTGGCATGATTTTAAAAATCTTATTCAAAAAATTGAATTTGCTATTTTTTCGCGTGATAATTATTTAAAAAAAATTAATAATTTTAAGGCGATAAAACTTTATAAAAAATATAAAAATAATTCTAAAAAATTGCCAAAATTTTCAATTTTTAATACTCCGAAATTAAATATTTCTTCAACTCAAATTCGCAACGAAAAAAATGTATAATTATATTGTCGATACCCATTGTCACCTAGACCTCATTGAAGAAAAGGGTATTAAACTTGAAGAGATTTTAAAAAATTGCCAAGAAAAAAATGTTAAAATTTTACACACAATTTGTACTCGAATTAGTGCCGTTGAAAAAATTTTAAAATATACCGAAAATAATCAAAATATTTATGCTTCGGTCGGTTTACATCCTTGCAATGTAAGTGTTGAAGAATTTAAAATTGCTTCAGAAATTTTAGCAATTTGTGAAAAAAATTCTAAAATTATTGGCATCGGCGAAACTGGACTCGATTATTATCATGATTTAAGTCAAATCGAATTACAAAAAAAATCTTTTTTAGAGCATATTGAGGCTACCACCAAAAGCGATTTGCCGTTAATTATTCATTCAAGAAATGCCGATGATGATATGATGGAAATTTTAAAAAATTCGCAAAAAAATCAACAATTTCCAGCACTTTTACATTGCTTTTCAAGCACGCCGGAGTTGGCTCGATGCGCTTTGGATTTAGGAATTTATATTTCAATTGCCGGCATAGTTACTTTTAAAAATGCCGAAGAATTACAAAAAATTGTTAAAGACATTCCGCTGGAATTTTTATTAATCGAAACCGACTCGCCTTATTTAGCGCCAATGCCTCATCGCGGAAAAACAAATCAACCGGCTTATACTTTTTATGTGG
>CAXNDB010000076.1:0-5187 GCA_964201025.1 Rickettsiales bacterium UBA1997
GGCTACACTAAAAAAAGTGAAAAAATCGATGGCGATAAAAAAGAAGCAACCACCGAAACAACTAATGAAATCAAATCTACTGGCCTAGATCCAGATAAAGATGTTTCTGACGTAAAAGACGTTGAAGAAGTTGTTGCTAAATGGATTGAAGCCAATCCTCAAGCCATTATAAATTCTGTACAAAATATGCAGAAAAAAATGATGGAAGAGCAAAATAAAAATGCTCAAAAAAATATTGGTCAGAAAAAAGAAGAATTATTTAACGACTCAAACTCTCCGCAATTTGCTCCAGAAGGCTACGACGTTTCAATCGTTGAGTTTTATGATTATGCTTGTGGTTATTGCAAAAAAGCTCAAGGAATCGTTGATGAACTCTTAAAATCCGATCCTAAAGTTCGCATCATTTACAAAGATTTTCCAATCCTTGGCGAGCCTTCACAAGAAATGTCAAAAGTTTCTGTTGCGGTTAACATTCTTGCCCCAAATTCTTTCAGAAAATTTCATGACGCTTTAATGAAAACTAACGAAAGAGGCAAATCTGCCGCAATAAAAGCCGCTAAATCAGTTGGAATCGATACTAAAAAACTTGAAGAAGTTTTGAAAAACGAAAAATCTAAAATTGAAAAAATTCTTCAAGACAATATCTCTCTTGGAAGTTCAATTGGAATCAATGGAACGCCAGGTTTTATCGTTGGTGAAGAATTAATTCCTGGAGCTATGGAAGTCGGAACTTTCAAAGAAAAAATTAGTGCTTTAAGAGCAAAATAATAACTAAAAATACTACCCATAACCCAAGCTTTTTTAATTAAAAGCTTGGGTTTTTTGTAAACAATAAATACCTCTCTCACATTGGAAATCAACGATTTATCAGATAAACAGCAAAAGGTCAGAGAATTATTTCTTCAGGGCAAAAATTTATTTATTTCTGGTGGGGCGGGTTGCGGAAAATCTTATTTACTTAATTTTTTAAAAAGAAATTTTGCCAATAATGGCTTAGAAATAACTGCGAGCACCGGTATTGCGGCCGTAAATATTGGAGGCTCAACCATTCACTCTTGGGCAGGAATCGGCTTAGCAAATCAACCGATAGAACAAATTGTTGAAAATATTTTCTTACCAAAATTCTCCAAAGTTCGACGTAAAATTATTAAAACCAAAACATTAGCGATTGATGAAATATCCATGATTTCACGTGAAGTTTTAGAAATTTTGGATCAAGTTTTTCGCGCAATAAGAGGTAATGAAAAACCCATGGGTGGAATGCAAATGTTATTTTTTGGTGATTTTTTGCAACTGCCTCCAATCAATCGCGACAGCAATTCATCCAATTTTTGTTTTGATTCCAAAATATGGGAAGAGCTTAACTTTCATAATATAATTTTAGATAAAATTTTTCGCCAATCTGATGAAAAATTTATTAAACTTTTAAATAATTTACGCTTTGGAATCGTTGATAGCGAAGATAAAAAAATTCTCGAATCACGTATTAACGTCAAAGATGATAATTCTGCAATTCGACCAACAATTCTAACCACTCACAATGCCAAAGTTGAATTTGTAAATAATAAATATTTAAAAAATATTCCAAATCCCGAGCAAGCTTTTCAAGCCGAATATAAGGGCGACGCTTATAAAATTGAATTTTTGAAAAAGAATTGTATAGCCTATCAATCCTTGAAATTAAAGACTGGAGCTCAAGTGATGATGATAAAAAATACTTTACAAAAAGAAGGAATAATTAACGGCTCCCTTGGAATTGTTAAAGATTTTTCAACCAAAAAATTATATCCGATCGTTGAATTTGCTAATGGCAAAACTTTCACCATCGCTCCCGAAGAATGGATTTTAGAAAAACTCGATCCCGAAACTCGCGTCAACAAAGTTGAGGCTTCAATTTCTCAAATTCCATTAATTTTAGCCTGGGCGATCACAATTCATAAATCGCAAGGCTTAACTCTCGATAAAATTTCATGTGATTTATCCGACAGTTTTAGTCCGGGACAAAGTTATGTCGCACTCTCGCGAGCTCGAAATTTAGAAGGAGTTTTTATTGAATCTTTAAATTTTTCTAAAATAAATGCCGATGCCAATGCCATAAATTTTTATAATAGAATAAAAAATTATGCGTAAAAAAGTTAAAAATTTTTTTTCTGCACAAATAAATCAAGAACAAAATTATAATGGAATTTTTGAAATTATTCTTTCGTGTTTTTTGCTTTCAATCGTTGTTGCTCTAGTTCGTCACCTTAATCAAAATTTCCATATTTTTTTCATCGTTATGATGAGAAATTTTTTTGGTTTAATTTTTTTATTACCGCAATTTATAAAAAATCGTGGCACTATTTTTCAAACTAAAAATATTTATTTACATGTTTTTCGCGGTGGCAACGGCACGATCTCGATGTTTTTTTGGTTTTATGCGATAAACTCACTTCCCTTGTCGGAGGCGGTTTCTTTGAGTTTTTTAACACCAATTGTTACCACCATTGCTTCGATGATTTTCTTGAAAGAAAAAGTTTCAAAAAATATTTTTATGGCAAGTTTTATAAGTTTTATTGGCGTAATAATTATTCTGCGTCCCGGCTTTCATAAATTTGACGAAGGTTATATTTTTTCATTATGTTCAATCGTTTTTTGGACAATTTCAAATTTAATCGTTAAGACTATGACTAAGACTGACAAGCCTCAAACCATAGTTGCTCACATGACTTTTTTCATGTTTATTTTTTCGATGCCCTTCGCCCTTCCCTATTTGGCACCACTTAATTTTATTGCCTTTCTAGAATTTCTTGCTTTGGGAGTTGTGTCCAATATTTCTTATAAATTAATCGCCGAAGCTTATAGTAAAAATGAACTTTCAATTTTACAACCATTTGATTTCTCAAGATTAATATTTACAAGTTTTGTGGCTTATTTTATCTTTGATGAAAAACTTGATATTTGGGTTTTCGTGGGATCTTTGGTAATTTTATTTGGCTTAATTATGATCGTTAAAAAAAAGTCGATAAAGTCACAAAAAAAACTTGTGCGAAATGCTTCTGAATTATAGAATTTCTGGAAATTAAAAAACTATGTCCCAAAATTTTGAAAAATATTTTATCAAGGCAATCGAAGATTTAAAAAACGAAAACCGTTATCGTGAATTCGTTAATATTGCTAGAATCTGTAAGGAGTTTCCTTTTGCCATCAACCAAAAAAATGGCAAAAAAATTGTGGTTTGGTGCTCCAATGATTATTTGGGAATGGGGCAAAATCCCCAAGCAATTTTGCAAGCCAAAAAAGCACTTGAAGACTACGGAATCGGCTCGGGCGGAACTCGCAATATTTCGGGAAATAATTCGCCGATTCTTGATTTAGAAAAAACCGTCGCTAATTTACATAAAAAACAAAGTGGTTTAGTTTTCTCTTCGGGCTACGTCGCCAATGATGGAGCCATTCAAGCTTTAGTCAAAATTATTCCGGATTTAATAATTTTTTCCGACGCTAAAAATCATGCCTCAATCATTGCTGGAGTTAAAAATAGCGGTGCCAAAAAACATGTTTTTCGTCATAATGATTTAAATCATCTTGAAGAATTATTAAAAAATTATGATTTATCTCAACCAAAATTAATCATCTTCGAGTCAGTCTATTCAATGGATGGCGACTTCGGAAAAATCGCCGAAATTGTAGCAATCGCCAAAAAATATCAAGCTTTAACTTATATTGACGAAGTTCACGCCGTTGGGCTTTATGGAGAAACTGGAGCTGGACTTACCGAACAATTAGCAATTCAAAATCAAATCGATATTATTCAAGGCACTTTTGCCAAAGGCTTTGGCTCCGTTGGCGGTTACATCACCTCTTCGCAAATAATTATTGACGCCATTCGCTCTTACGCTTCGCCTTTTATTTTTAGCACCTCAATGCCACCAAGCATAGCAGTAGCTTGCAAAGCCAATATTGAACATTTAATTAAAAGTAAAATTGAGCGCGAAAAGCTTTTTGCTAATGTTGCTGAAGTCAAAAAAAGACTTTTAGAAAATAAAATTAATATTTTTGAAAATAGCTCCCACATTATCTCGGTTCGCATTGGCGACGCCAAAAAAGCTAAAATTATTTCGCAAAAACTTTTGGAAAATTTCGATATTTATGTTCAACATATAAATTATCCAACGGTGGCAAAAGGCGACGAAAGATTGCGCATCACTCCGAGCGCTTTGCATAATCAAAAAATGATTGATGATTTAATCTTGGCTTTGACGCAAATCATTAAGGAAGTGCTCTAAAATAAGGCTGGCGGACACATCATCATAATCTTTTTTTGCTGATTTCTTCATAGATTTATTAACAAAAT
The DNA here is from genome assembly GCA_964201025.1 of Rickettsiales bacterium UBA1997. Lineage (GTDB taxonomy): Bacteria > Pseudomonadota > Alphaproteobacteria > Rickettsiales > UBA1997 > CAILUF01. Next base: position 4,337 of record CAXNDB010000076.1, read on the forward strand.
CTCGGGCTTTAAAACTCGATAATCTTTCATCGAAAACAACTAAAACTATATTTTTTACGAATAAATCTTTCAAAAAATTTTCAAAATTTTTAACAAAATTCATGACGAAATCCGACATCAAATTTTCCGAACCATCCATTTTAATGGGAAAGCCGAAAATTATCGCAATCACAGGATTTTCTTGAATTATTGATAAAAGTGTGGCAAAATCTTTTAAATTACTTTGACGCTTTATAATAAGCTTCGGCGTTGCAATTGTTTGTGTATCATCGCAAATCGCAACTCCAATTTTTTTAGTGCCGACATCAAGAGCGAGTATACGCCCTTTGGTTGGTAAAATTTTTTTACAATCACTTATTTCTCTATAAATCATAAATAAAATATGGCAAAAATTACACAAAAAGATATCGAGAAAATTTCTCGACTCGCACAAATCGAAATTAAAGATGGCAAAGAAATTTTAGCAACTCAAATTGAAAATGTAATCAATTGGATTGAAAAACTCAATGAAGTTAATACCGATAATATCGAGCCGATGATAAATGTCCATAACGAACCTTTACATTTAAATGCCGATGAAGTGAGTGCTGGCAATATTGCCGACGATGTTTTAAAAAACGCTCCAAAACAAATTTACGGTTATTTTGCCGTTCCCAAAGTTATTGAATAATTAAAATTGTGAGCCAATTATTTTTCGATTTTTACGATTCTAAAAATATCGATAATTTTAAAAGCGAAGATTTTTTAAAACTTCCCGAAAATATCGATGCTTATAATTTTTTAGATAATTTTTTTAAGCAAAATAATTATTTATTTGATGCCGAGAAGTCATGTATTTTAAGGGGCGAAAG
>CAXNDB010000077.1:0-5134 GCA_964201025.1 Rickettsiales bacterium UBA1997
TATCGTGGAGAAATTATCAATTCATTATTATTGGTAGTTATTTTATTTAGATGGTCTTTTGACGAAGGCTTATTTTTTGAGTCTTGGGATTTTATTGTTTACTATTTAATTATTCGTTTTTTTACTTTTCATAATATGAAGACTAGGCGAATATTTCCAAACTCAGCTAAGCTCTCCAGGTTTTAGCTCAAGCTCAACAATAATTGCTGTTTTTAATCCTGTATTCAATGCGGAAGGAGTCATATCAAAAGATGGATTACTTAAAGTTAAAGTTCCGAGCATTAGTGAATGCTCTTAAAAGCATTTTTATAAAAGTTTGTCATTTCGCTCGCTATAAATTTACTAGAAAAATATTTAAGTGCTCTTTTTCTTGCGTATTTTCCCATCTTCGTGCTAAGCGTTTTGTTCAGTAAAACTTGCAATAAAGCTTTACGCAAAGCTGAGACATTATTTACAGGGATTAATATTCCTGATTTTTTATCTTCTATTGCATCTGTAATGCCATATATATTACTGGCAATACTTGGTAAGCCTGAGGCAGCAGCCTCAATAAGCACTTGCCCAAAGCCTTCACGATAGCTCGGCAAACAAAAAACATCAGCAGTAGCCATGAATTTTTCTGGTGTGTTCGTAAACCCTTGAAGACGAACATGATCCATATGATCCCCAAAAAAATTTTCTAACGACTTATATGTATGATTTTCTTCTTGTCCAACAATTAATAGAAAAATATTATTATATTCAGATAATAAGCTCTTGAATGCTTTAGCTAAATCAAGAATACCTTTATCAGTACCTAGCCTACCGAGAAAAAGTATGATCTTATCATTACTTCGAATATTTAAGTTTTTGCGAATCTCTATTCTTGCTGAAGCATTAGGACGGAATCTTTTTGTATCAACCCCACAAATTGAACCATGGCCAATTACCCTGCCCTTTTCATTAGTCAAAACACCCTCTTTCACCAAAAAGGTTAATTGTGACGGGCTATCAACTAATATATCTGTGGCAAAGAAAACAGTTACCTTGTCGCAAAATTTTAAAAATAGACGTTTCAGGCCTTTTTTATTAACCCAGACTTGACCGGTAAAAGTATGAACTCTAATTGGTATCCTACACAAAGATCCAATGATCATGGAAAAAAATCCTGCCTTAGGGGTAATTGAGTGTATTAAATTATATTTTCCAGCCTTTAAGAAGTATGATAATTCAAAAAATAAAAAAAAATCAGACAATAAAGAAGGATTTCTCTTTATTGCTATAGGGATTAATTTAACATTAAGATCCTTTAGAATTTCAATTCCAATTAAATTAGTTATTAAGCTTACTTGAAACTTTTTGGAACATGAAGCAATATTATTTCTCATAAATACATGCAGCGCAGAAGGAGTAGATGAGATGAATGCTTTTTTTATTTTAATGCTCATGATTTAGGAGTATTTACTATTAATTAAATTCAGATTATTACGACTTTCAATTAATTACTAGGCAGCTTCGCGATAATTGACCAGTGCCAGCAATAATTTTTTATAAATGGAATTTTTGACAAGAAATTATCAATATGAATAATGATCCTTTGAAGCCAATTCGGCAAATCGATCGCGGATCCTCTAGAAATCTTACTATTTAGTGACGTTAAAATAGTATGAATAAATCCGTTTAAATACCAAATTCGTTGAATTTCAACTATTTCTAAGCCTGAGTCATCTAAAAGCTTTTTTAATTCAGCCTTAGAAAATCCTTCCGTTTCCATGTCACCTATTGATGTCTCAATATTTTTAAAATAACGACGAAACTTCATTGCTCTACTAATATATCTTAATAATGGATAAAAAATAAAATATGGCCACTTATTTGGCTCAAAACCGATAACGAGAAGTCCGCCTGGCTTCAGAGTTTTTTTCACTTGTTGAAAAAAAATTTTTGGGGAAGGAAGGTGGTGTAAAGCTGCAACTATCATTATTCCATCTATGCTTTCTTCTTTGCAAGGGAGCTGCTCTGCATCACAAACTACATAACTTGAATTTTTTTTAAGTCTATTTTTATTTGTGTTAATCCTTGCCATTTTAACCATACCAATCGAAATGTCACTTTGAATTACAACAAAACCTTTATTAAGTAAATTACTAGCATCTATACCATCTCCGCCGCCAACTTCTATTATCACAGAGTCTTTTTTTAAGTGATTAAAAGACCTCAAATATTTATCATGATAATGAGTTACTCTTAAAGAAGATTTCATATTTAAATCCGTAAAATTTTCAGATTCCTTTGTATGGTAATCAGCTTCTAATTGCTTAAAACTTTCTAGTTTTTCTGGAAGTAAAATTGGTATTTCATCATCGATTGAATAAGAGCTTTTACATAACCCTTTACACTTAATTTTATTATTGCTAATTCTTTCGAGATTTGCCATACAAATTGGACAGGCTAAATACTGAATAATATTTTTCTTAGTTTTACTCATCTAAATCTTTCAAAAGTTACCATGAGTTAATAAGTACATTAATAAATATTTATTAATCCTAGATTAATTAGTGAAATTCTCTAATTGATTCCATTTGATTTGAAATATGCTTCGCAGATAACTTCCATGTCCAATTTTTAGCTATCACCCTTCTCGCATGATTCACTATTGATTGGTAGTTAACCCTACCAATCAAAATAGCTTCTATTTTATTTGCAAACTTTTTTTCATCTCTTTCACATAATATGCCTGTTGATTCATTAATTATACTTTCTCTAAAACCAGCTTCTGCTACTGCTAAAACAAGAGTTCCGCAAGCCATAGACTCTAGTGGAGTTAAACCAAAAGGCTCAAGTCTTGCTGCACATAAAGTGAGATATGAATTATTGTATTTACCAATCAATTCTTCGTCTGATACTGATTTGCTAAACTTTACTCTAACATTATTTTTTTTAGCTAAAACATATAAATATTTTTTGTATTTTGGAGTTTCGCCACTATAAATAATTTCTAGTTTTGGTCTAATTTTAGAATTAATTAAACCTAAACTCTTAATTATAAAATCATGACCTTTTGCAGCAGTCAAATGTCCTACGCTCAAAACGTAATCCAAATCCTTAGGGATAGATTTTATAAATCTGAATTTTATCTCGTCGACCCCCAAGTAGACTAGTGAAGCATTTTTGTTATATGCTTTATATATTGCTTCTTTTGAATAATAAGAATTACATAGAATCTTTTTTGAAAAAGAAGCGTTATATGAGTCATATCCAACAAATATAGTTTTTAAAAAGGATAATAATAAATTCGAACGTTGAAAGTTAGAATTTGCAGAATAATGTGGCTCTTGAATTCTTGTAACTGGTTCTTGGCAAAAATATATGGTGGGAAATTTTAAATGGCGAAGAATTGCTGGACTATTAGTAATTTGGCATTGAAGCACAAAAACGAGATCATATTTTTTTTTGTTAATTATATTAGCAATTTTTTTACATAAAAATTCTAAGTATATAATAGATATGATTTTGTTTATTATTCCATGTTTATGGTTTCCTTTAAAATTAAAATCAAACACGTTATTAATTGTTTCGAGATTTTCATCAAAACCTTTACTGGAATTTGGCAAGTAAATGTCAATTTCATTGTCAATTTTTAACCACTTTAACCACTCTTCGAGCGATCTTTTTGCACCTCCGGTAGGTAGGTTGTGATAGATTGCAACATTCAAGGTCTAGCCTCTCATACCCGGAAAAAGAGTTGTTTTATATTTAGAATTATCAGCATCAATAGTTTCAATTAATTTTAAAGGAAGCTGGTTGGCTTTGATTAAATGCGCAAGAGCTTTTGTATCTTTGGGAAGACACATCCCACCATAACCCCTTAATTCATTATTTACATCAAGATAATGGCCGCTTGATTTGCCAGTTTTAAGATAGGCATCCTTTATCTTTGTATAATCACAGCCCATTTTCGTTGCAATTTCGTAGATATTATTTGCGAAGGTAACTTTTAGCGCCGCATAGACATTATTAAAGTATTTTAAAAATTCAGCTTCGGTAGGAGTCATAACTACCGAGATTTCCGGTAAATTTCCATGTGATTTAACAATTAGGGCTGAGATTTCAATGTCATTAGTTCCCACAGCCAGCAGTTTATGATTCTTTAAAAAATCTTCTTCAGCGCATCTTTCGCGCAAAAATTCAGGAACAAAGCAAATTTTTAGATTTTTAAATTTTTCTATCATGCTGAACGTAAAACCAGGAATTACAGTACTTCTTATTGCAATAACTCCTTTATATTTAAATTGGTCTAATGAAGCAATAACTTCTTCAATAATACTTGTATCACAGCTTCCATCATGATTCGATGGCGTTGGCAAGCATAAATATACGATATCAGCATTTAGAACGTCAGAAAGATTTGTCTGTAAATTTTTGTCGTGTATAAAAATTTCATGTCCAAGATTTCCAAATCCAAATTGATTTGCTTTTCCAACAACACCTAAACCAACAATACCTATTTTCATAAGAGTGACTCCACAGTTTTTTTAAGGCCATTCTCAAGAGAGTATTGATATTTATAATTAGTTATCGACAGTGCTTTTTTGACATCAGGACATCGTCTTTTTGCGCTTCCCTCGAGTCCAGGTCTAATTTCTAATTTATTTGGACTCACGCCCATAAACTTCAAAATCATTTTAGCAACACTGCTAATTTTAACTTCTTCAGCAGCTCCAATGTTTACAATCATATTATTAGATAAATGCGAAAGTTTTTCAGAAATGTTTACAGCATCATCAATATAACAAAAGCTCCTAGTATCATCGCCTTTTATGAAATATTGCCCTAGTTTTACCCTTTCAACAAACTCATTAATAAAATGATGAACTTGACCAGGGCCATAAATATTAAAATATCTGATGATAAGCCAATTTTTCATTGAATTTGCAATAAGATTCTCGCCTAGGGCTTTTGGTAGACTGTAGCTCCAGCGAGGATTTAAAATATCATCAAAAACTACAGGGACATTTTCATCAGTCGGAATTTTATATATCCCAAGATCTGTTGCTCCGTTGAAAATTTCACAAGTTGAGGCAAAGATAAATTTTATGTTACTTTGCGAATATTTTTGAACTAAATTGATTGTTGAAATAGAATTATTTACTAG
>CAXNDB010000078.1:0-5121 GCA_964201025.1 Rickettsiales bacterium UBA1997
GCGATCGATATTTTTATAGCATTAAAGTCGAGTAAATCAACAGAGCTATTATTTGAAATACTTAAGAGACCATGAGAAGAAGTTCCTGCGAGTGTCATGAGTTTTAATTTAATTTAATAATTTAAAAATTCTTTAAAAATTCTTTGTAATTCTTGTAGCTTTTTAAAAAAGCTACAAGAAATATTTATTCTTCAATAAGTTCAATATTTAATCCAAGTGAACGAACTTCTTTAATCATAACATTAAATGATTCTGGAATGCTACAATTAAAGTTTTGGTTACCTTGAATTATCGATTCATATATTTTAATTCTTCCAACCACATCATCAGATTTTACAGTAAGCATTTCTTGAAGAGTGTATGCCGCACCGTAAGCCTGCAACGCCCAACATTCCATCTCACCAAATCTTTGACCACCAAAATGTGATTTACCACCTAGAGGCTGTTGAGTTATTAAGCTGTAAGGTCCAATTGAACGAGCGTGAATTTTATCATCAACTAAGTGATGTAATTTTAACATGTAAATATATCCAACCGTAACTTTACGATCAAATTTATCTCCCGTTTTTCCATCGCAAAGTTGAATTTGACCAGAATTGTCAACATCAGCGATGTCAAGTAATTTAGTGATATATTCTTCTTTTGCACCTTCAAAAATTCCAGTAGCGAAAGGCACTCCATTTCTTAAGCGATGTGCAAATTGCAATAATTCATTTTCGGGCATTGAGCCAATTTTGGCAACCTCTTCTTCCGAAGAATATATTTGGAGCACCATCTGACGCACTTTTTTAACATATTCAGCTTTTTGTGTTGAAGCTTCGTCAAGAAGTTTACCAATTTTTTTGCCAAGTTCTTTTGAAGCAAAGCCCAAATGGGTTTCAAGAATTTGTCCAACGTTCATACGAGAAGGAACGCCAAGTGGATTTAAAACTATATCAACCGGCTCGCCATCTTCGGAATAAGGCATATCTTCAATCGGAGCGATTTTAGAAACAACACCTTTGTTACCGTGACGACCCGCCATTTTATCGCCCGGTTGTAGGCGATATTTGGAAGCGATATAAACTTTAACAATTTTTAAAATTCCTTGACCGAGTTCGTCTCCAGCTTTTATTCTAGCTACTTTATCGCTATATTCTTTTTCAACTTCGGCAACTTGTTTAGAATTGACTTTAATCATTTTCTCAACTCTATCCATTACCTTAGAATCATCGACTACAATTTTAATTAATTGTGCTTTTGAAAGTTGATTTAAAGAGTCCTCGTCAAGCTTGGTTCCGGCTTTAATTTTATCGGTTGCAGATGAAATTTTATTGCCAACAAGAAGTTTTACCAAGGATTCTTTGACCGAGCTTTCTAAAAATTGCACTCGTAAATTTTTTCTTTTTGATAATTCTTCGATTTGTTGCATTTCAATATAAATCGATCTCTCATCTTTTTCGATACCTTTTCTTAAGAATACTCTCACATCGACAATCGTTCCGCCAATTCCAGTTGGAACATATAATGAAGAATCTTTAACATCGGCGGCTTTTTCACCAAAAATTACTTTTAATAATTTTTCTTCCGGAGTCATTGGCGATTCACTTTTTGGAGTGGTTTTTCCGACTAAAATATCTCCTGGTTTAACTTCGGCACCGATATGAATAATACCTTCTTCATCTAGTTTTGTAAGAATTTCTTCGCTTACATTTGGAATATCGCGAGTAATCTCTTCGGGCCCTACACGAGTATCGCGGGCGACCACTTCAAGCTCTTCGATATGAATCGAAGTGAAAGTGTCGTCGGCTAAAAGTTTCTCAGAAATAATGATCGAGTCTTCAAAGTTGTATCCGTTCCAAGGCATGAAAGCAACGCGAACATTCTTGCCGAGTGCAATCTCGCCATTAGCGATACTGTGACCATCACTTATAATTTGTCCAGCTTTTACAAATTGACCGACTTCAACAGTTGGACGTTGATTTATGCAAGTGTCTTGGTTGGTTCTGACATATTTTTTTAAATTACAAATGTCAATTTTTGCGAAACCTTCTTCATCAAGATATTCAATAATAATTTTTGAAGAATCGACAAATTTAACTATTCCATCATTTTTAGAACGAACCGCAGCGCCTGAATCGGTGGCGATCACCGCCTCCATTCCAGTTCCAATCAATGGAGCATCGGGACGAAGCAAAGGAACCGCTTGACGTTGCATGTTTGAACCCATCAAGGCACGATTGGCATCATCATTTTCTAAAAATGGAATCAATGTGGTTGCAATTGAAACTATTTGCTTAGTTGACACATCAATATAATCAATTCTGTCAGGCGTCAACATTACAAATTCACCATTTCTTCGGCAACTAATTAAATCAGATTTTATATTTCCTTTTTCATCAACTTCAACATTTGAAGGAGCAATAGCAAAATTGACTTCGCCCATAGCTGATAAATATTGAACTTCGCTAGTAATTTTTCCATTAACAACTTTGCGATATGGCGTTTCGATAAAGCCGAAATCATTTACTCTAGCATATGTCGCCAAACTGTTAATCAAACCAATATTTTGACCTTCAGGAGTTTCAATTGGACAAATTCTACCATAATGAGTCGGATGAACGTCACGCACTTCAAATCCCGCTCTTTCGCGAGTAAGTCCACCAGGTCCTAGCGCCGACAAACGACGTTTATGCGTAATGTCGGATAATGGATTGGTTTGATCCATAAATTGCGACAATTGCGACGTGGCAAAGAAATCTTTTACCGAGGTAATCAATGGTTTAGAATTAATAATTGCTTGTGGCATTAGGGTATCGACATCGACTGAATTAATTTTTTCAATAATCGATTTTTCAACTCTAGCCATACCAATTCTCATTTGGTTTTCAACCAACTCACCAACTGCTCTTACACGACGATTCGCAAGGTTATCGATATCATCAGTTTTAAGATCATTATGTTTAATTTTGCTTAAAATTTTGATAGTTTGCTCAACATCTTTACTGGTTAAAAACAAAGTGGCTGTCGAAATTTCAAGACCAAGTCGATGATTCATTTTCATACGACCAACATCTGATAAATTATATCTGGTGTCGTTGAAAAATAAATTATCAAAATAATTTTTAGCAACTTCAACCGAAGAAGGCGCCTCGCCCAACCTAACTGCTTTGTAAATATCAAATAACGCATCTTTTTGCGTAATATTTTTATCAACTAAAAGAGTGTTGTAAATGTAGGGCCCAATATCAGATTTACTTGGGTTGATTATTGAAACATTTTTGAAATTTAATTTTTGTAAAATTTCTAAACTTTCGGTAGTAACGATTGAACCGGCTTCAAGCAACATTTCACCGGTTTCGGCTTCAATTAAATCTTGAGCGTAAACAAATCCGAGCAAGGCTTCGTCGGTTAACAAATAGCTATCAAATTTTTCTTCTTGAAGTTTATCGATTAATTTTTTGTTGATTTTGGTTCCTTCTTTTACAACAACTTCACCGCTATTTGGGCAAATTAAATCATGTTGGATTTTTTTGGTGTTAAAAAGTTGTTGATCAAATTTTAATGCCCAACCTTTTTTGCCAACTGAGGTTTCAAGAGATCCGTAGAAATTTTTAATAATTGATTCCGAGCTAAGGCCAATGGATCTTAGTAATGTTGTTGCGGGGATTTTTCTTTTTTTATCAATTCTAAAATGCAAAATATCTTTGCTATCATATTCAAAATCTAGCCAAGATCCAATATGTGGAATAATTTTTGCAGTATATGATTTTGAGCCAGAAATTTTAACATTTTCACTATCAAAAAATACACCTGGCGCTCTACGCATTTGAGAAACTATAACACGTTCTGCGCCGTTGAAAATAAAGCTACCGCTATCAGTCATCAAAGGTATTTCACACAAGTAAACTTCTTGCTCTTTGATTGAACGAATTTCTTTTATTTCGCTACCCTCTTCTTGGTGCCACAATATTAAACGTAAATGGGCACTAAGTGCTGATGAGAATGTTTTGCCGGCTGATAAGCATTCGCTATATTCATGTCTCGGTTCTTTTAATGAATAACTGATAAATTCAACCGAAACTTTTCCAGCTGAATCTGAAATCGGAAAAAATGAATTAAAAACGGATTGTATACCAATGTTTTTACGCTCTTCGCCTTTTACATTTGCCTGAAGAAATTTTTCGTATGATTCTTTTTGCAGGGAAATTAAATGAGGTATTCCTTCTCTATCTTGGTTGTTGCTAAAACTTTTTCTTAGAAGAGTTTGGTCGAAATTTCTTGATTGAACCATAATAAATTTTATTCGGATTTTTAATCAATTTTAAAACTGGGTAATTTATAAAAAATATAAATGCCCAATAAATGCTTAAGCCAATCAAGAATGATTGGCTTTATTTAGTTTAATTAAAACTATTTTAATTCAACTTTAGCACCTGCAGCTTCAAGTTTCTTTTTAATTTCTTCAGCTTCTGCTGTTGGAACATCAGATTTCAATGTTTTTGGAGCAGCTTCAACTAAGTCTTTAGCTTCTTTTAAACCAAGAGCAGTGATAGCTCTAACTTCTTTAATTACGTTGATTTTATTTTCTCCGGCAGAAGTTAAAACTACTTCGAATTTATCTTTAACTTCAGCTACTGCTGCTGCGGCTGCTGGTGCAGCAACTGCGAAAGATGCGGCTGAAACTCCCCATTTTTCTTCTAATTTTTTGCTTAGATCGGCAAGTTCAAGCACGGTAAGCGTTGATAATGTTTCTGCAATTTGTTCTAAATTTACTGACATATTTTCTTTTTGTTTTAAGTTAATAGAATTTTTTAATTATTGTGTTTTAAGAGTTGCCAAACCGTCTTTTGGAGCGTTAAGAACTCTAACAAATTTCGACTGAGTACCCTTGAGCAATCCAACAAATGAAGCGCGAACTTCGTCGAGAGATCCAAGTTTTGCCATTTCTTTTATGGCAATTTCTGACATTAATGTTTTATTAAAAAAACCGGTAACGATTTTAATAACCTCTACCTTTTTGGCGGTATCAGAAATAACTTTGGCAAGAGCTACTGGATCTTGGGAATAAAGAACTGCAACTGGGCCAACCAAATGTTGAGACAAAGTTTCAAGATCAGTTCCCTTAATGGCAACTTTTAC
>CAXNDB010000079.1:0-5109 GCA_964201025.1 Rickettsiales bacterium UBA1997
TCAATTTCTGGATCCGATTTTGTTGAGATGTTCGTCGGAGTCGGCGCCAGTAGAGTTCGTGATATGTTTGAGCAAGCAAAAAAATCGGCACCTTGTATAGTTTTTATCGATGAAATTGATGCGGTTGGGCGTCACAGAGGCTCTGGAGGAGGCGGAGGAAATGATGAGCGTGAACAAACTTTAAATCAAATGTTAGTTGAGATGGATGGTTTTTCGGAAAATGAAGGCGTCGTTATTATTGCGGCGACTAATCGTCCCGACGTTCTTGATCGAGCATTGCTTCGTCCTGGTAGATTTGATCGCCAAATTACAGTTCCCAATCCCGATATTTTAGGGCGCGAACAAATTCTTGCGGTGCATTTGAGAAAAATTCAAATGGCTTCCGATGTCGATGCTAAAGTTATCGCTCGAGGCACGCCGGGTAGTGCTGGAGCTGATCTAGCTAATTTGGTAAATGAGGGGGCTTTGATGGCGGCTCGATGTAATCAAAAAATGGTTACCATGAAAAATTTAGAAGATGCAAAAGATAAAATCATGATGGGAAGCGAAAGAAAATCGATGGTGATGCAAAAATCTGAAAAAGAACTTACGGCTTATCATGAATCTGGGCACGCCATTACCGCTATAAATTGCGAAAATTCTGATCCGATTCACAAAGCCACAATTATTCCAAGGGGAAGGGCTCTAGGCTTAGTAATGCGTTTACCTGAAACTGATCGCTTTTCAATTACTCGTGCCAAACTTCATGATGATTTAGTCGTTGCTATGGGTGGCAGAGCGGCTGAAGAATTAATTTTTGGTTATGATAAAGTTACTACGGGAGCCATGTCGGACATTGAACAAGCTACAAATATGGCGCGAAGCATGGTGGTAAAATGGGGCTTGAGTGATAAAGTTGGAACGGTTGATTTTAGTGAAGATGAGTCGATGAAACCATATGGCTCTTCGAAAGCTTATTCCGAAGAAACTGGAAAATTAATTGATTCCGAAATTAAAAGAATTGTCGATGAAGCCTATAAAAAAGCCAAAAAAATTCTGAATGACAAAAAAAATGATCTTGAAAAATTAGCAAAATGTTTATTAGAATATGAAACTTTAAGTGGCGATGAAATTAAGGATTTGTTAGCGGGCAAAGAGATTCGTAAAAATTATACAAATTCGGGAAATGATAATGACCAAAAACAAAATAGCACATCACATTTTATTCCAAATGTAAGTGAAGCTTGATTTTTTTTGAAAATTTTCCTTATAAAATCTTTGAATTAAGAAATTAAGAATTAAAATTAAATTTAACATAAAATTAACAAATAAAAATTTTAGAAATATGCAGTTTGAAGTACAAAAATCAGTTTTATTAAAAGCGATTGCCGACACTAACGGTGCCGTTGAAAAGAAAAATACTATACCAGTTTTACAAAATATAAAAATTGCCGTGAGTGATGATAAAGTTACTTTATCGGCAACCGATATGGATATTTTAATCACTTCAACTTTTGATTGCGACATGAAGGATTCTGGACAAACTACAGTTCCGGCGCAAATGTTTTTTGATGTTATTCGTAAAATTCCTGAAGGAGCGATTTTAATAAAATTAGAAAATTCTTTAAGTCTGCAAATTAAATCTGGGAAATCTAAATATAATTTGCCATGCATTGATGCCAGCGAGTTCCCAGCTTTATCCGAAGGTGAAATGGGTGAGGAAATTGAGGTTGATGGAGTTAAAATTGCCAAAATGATCGACAAAACTCGCTTCGCAATTTCCAATGATGAAACTCGATATTATCTAAACGGATTGTTTTTTCAAGCCTTTCAAAAAGATGAGAAAATTGAAATCAGAACAGTTGCCACCGACGGACATCGTTTGGCTTTATCGTTCCTAGATTCTGATTTAACTAAGCCTTTCGGAATAATTATTCCGCGTAAATCGGTGAATGAAATTCGTCGCATTATCGAAGGTGCTAAAAAAATAAAAATAGCGGTTTCTCGTGCTAAAATTAAAATCATAGCTGATAAATCAACCATTGTTTCTAAGTTAATCGATGGCGAATTTCCTGATTATGATAAAGTTTTACCAAAAAATAATACGCATTTGGCATTGGTTAATCGCAAAATATTTTTTGATTGCGTTGACCGCGTTTCAACTGTTGCAAGCGATAAACACCGATCGGTAAAAGTAATCGTAGAAAATGGCAAAATGTCATTGCAAGTTGGAAGTGATGAAAATTCTTTAGCTTTCGAAGAGCTTGATGTTAATTACTCGGGAGAAAGAATTGAAACTGGATTTAACTCGCGCTATTTGCTCGATATTATTGCTCAAATTGATAAAGAAGAATTGATTATTCGCTTCCGCGACGGCATGTCGCCAGCTTTGATAGAGGCTCAAGACATGAATTCGGTTTATGTCATTATGCCCGTTAGAGTTTGATTGTGATTTTAAAATAAATGCAAACCGCAATTTCAAAATTAGTTCTCAATAATTTTCGTAATTTTTCTGCCAAAAAACTTGAATTTAATGCCAAGCAAATTTTATTTTGTGGAGCCAATGGCGTTGGTAAAACCAATGTTCTTGAGGCTTTGTCTTTATTGGGGCGAAGCCCAACTTTACGTGGCGATGAATATGATGAAATGTTAAAAAATGATGCTACAAATTTTTCAATTTATTGTGAATTAAAAAATCATAATTTTTTAGAAAAAATTGCCGTAAAATTCGATAAAAATTCCAAGAAAAAAACTTATGAATTTAACGGTGAACCAAGTAGTTCAAAGCGTCAAGCGGATTTAAAAAATTATTTAATCAATTTCATAATTTTAACTCCACAAATTGAACAATTATTTATTTTAGGCAAATCGCAAAGACGTGAATATTTAGACAAAATCGTTTGCGATATCGATTTAACTCATCAAAATCGCCTCAATGATTATCAGAAATTACTCAAAGAAAGATTATTAATTTTACAAAAATATCGCAATCAAATTCAAGGTGAAAAATGGCTTAATATTATTGAAAATAATATTGCTGAAATCGGCATTGCGATTGCCTTCGCTCGCATTGAAGCGATTGAATTTTTTAATAAAGCCATTACATCGTTTTCTTCAAATTTCCCCAAAACTTTTTTAGAAGTTAAAGGCGAGGTCGAAAGCAACATTGCTAAAAAATCATCATTATCATTGGAAGATTTTTATCGTGAAAAATTGAAATTGAATCGCCAAAATGATTTAGAAAATTTCAAAACTGAATTCGGAATTCATCGAGCCGATTTCGATGCCATTTTTTGTGATAAAAATCTTTCGGCAACCAAATCTTCAACGGGCGAACAAAAAGCCATCATGATTTCAATCAGCTTGGCGCGAGCAAAGATTTCAGCGAGTTATAAAAATCAACCGACAATTTTGATTTTTGACGAAGTGGTTTCGCACCTTGATAATCAAAGAAAAATTCATCTTTTCGATGAAATTTCTCAAACTAATTTGCAAAGTTTTTTTAGTGCCACATCGCAAGATTTAATTCCAAAAAACAAAATAAGCGATATTGAAATATTTGAATTTATAAATTTATAAACCAAAATTATTTCTTTTTAATGAAAGGCAAAGCTTCATTTTGTGGCATATAACTATCTTCGCCTTCTAAATAAATCGAAGAAATAGATTTATTTTTTTTGTTTCTAGTTAGAAATTCTTTGTCAATAAAATTTATAAAATCTTTGAAGAAATTTTTAAGGTTTTTAAAAAAAGACATGTTGTTTTTTATTGTGATTTTAATATTTTTAATAAAGCAAATTACTTTATTAAATTAGCATTCTATTTTAAAAAATAATCAATATATCATAAATATTTTTGAGATAAAAATTTATTAAAATATTAGGATCTAACTTAGATTCTCTAGTAATGTATCAATTTTTATTTTAAAAATATTTAGTCAATAATTAATTATTAAATATAGAGAATTCTTGTCAACTTTTTGTTGAGTATTTTATAAAAATAATAATTTTATAAAAATGTAATAATTGTTTATAAACAAGAAATTAATATAATTTTTTTTTAAAAATATAAAAAATGTCGCAAAATAAAACTTTTTTCAAAAATTATAAAAAACTTTAATATAAAGTAAGTTTTTGCAAGAAAAAATATTGTCTATATAAATGTCACTGGGATTTTATTTGCTTGATTTTATAAAAATTTTACTCTCTTAATGTTTTTAAAAATTAGTTTTAAAAAATACTTATAAAAATTATGACAAAAATTTTAGTAATTGGCGTTGGTGCGGTTGGAAGTTTTTATGGTGCGAAGCTTGCCAATGCTGGAGCCGAAGTGAGTATCTGGTGTCGCTCAGATTATGATTTTATTAAAAAAAATGGCATAAAAATTGAAAGCTATATGGGTGATTTTCATTTTTCACCGTATAAAGTTTTAAAAAATCTTGATGAAGTTGAGGATGAATTTGATTATATTTTGATTGCTACTAAAGCTTTGCCAAGCATTGATATTTGTGGACTCTTAAAAAATATTTTGCAACCAAAAACCAAAATTATTTTAGTCCAAAATGGCATTCATATTGAAAAAAATATTGCCCAATCTTTTCCAAATAATGAATTAATTAGTGCCATTGCTTTTATTGCTTCAAGTCGAAAATCAGCGGGAGTTATTGATCATCAAGCATATGGTAAAATTACAATTGGAACCTACGACAACAAAGCCTCGGATGCGGTGCATTTTTTAGCAAATTTGTGGCAAAGTTCGGGAGTTGAAGTAGAAGTGAGTGATAAAATTTTGTTTGAAAGATGGAAAAAATTAGTGTGGAATGGCGCCTTTAACCCTCTTTCCGTAATACTTCGTGGCAAAGATACTGCGGAAATTTTAAATAATGATTTAGCTTTAAATTTGGTTAAAAATATTATGAAAGAAGTTTGTCAATTAGCAAAAGCCGATAATTGTGAATTGCCGGCAGATGTTATTGAAAAAAATTTAGTTGCCACTAAAAAAATGAATCCTTATAAAACTAGTATGTTATTAGATTTTGAAGCGGGAAGGCAGATGGAGGTCGAGGCAATCCTCGGAAACGCTGTAAAATTCGCTCAATCTAAATCAATTTTAATCCCTTATTTATCAACG
>CAXNDB010000080.1:0-5097 GCA_964201025.1 Rickettsiales bacterium UBA1997
TCAACATCGGCAATCGTGTCGCCAATAAACCAAATATGATGCTTATCTGGATCGATTCCCGAACCCATCAAGGCAAAATCGGCGGGCTCGCGACTTGGTTTGTCGGTGTTGGCATCTTGAGCGCCAACTAACGAAAAAAATAAATGTTCGAGTTGAAATTTTTTAACTTCTTTACGCAAAGTAATGCCGATTTTATTGCTTACTAAAAATTGTGGAATATTTAAATTTTTGACAAAATTTAGCAATTCAAATGAGTTTTTTAATAAAGAAATTTGAGCGATATTAATGTCGTGATAGGCTTTTTTGTAAATCTCGCCTGCCCTTTCCCATTCCGTACCAAAAATTTCTGGAAATGATTCGCGCATCGATTTATGCACCGAATCACGAACTTTTTCTAAACTCCACTCCTCGCGATTCATAGTTCGCATCGTTTGATTGATGGCGTTTTTAATTAATGGCCAAGTGTCGACTAAAGTGTTATCCCAATCGTAAATAATGGCGTCGGGCTTACGCAGATTTTTAAAATTCTCGCGATTTTTTTCAAGATTAAACATATTTTATAAATTTTCTTTGGTTGATTTAGCGGGACGTGGATCAAAAAATTTTTCAAATTTATTTTTCATGCCGTCCATTTCTTTGGCTTCGGGCAAAGCATCTTTTTTCTTGGTAATATTTGGCCATTTTTTGGTATATTCGCGATTAATTTCAACCCATTTCATCAAATCTGGGGACTCGGGCGAAATGGCTTCAGCTGGGCATTCGGGCACGCAAACTCCGCAATCAATGCAAGCTTCAGGATCGATAACCAACATATTTTCGCCTTCGTAAAAACAATCAACGGGACATACCGAAACGCAATCGGTATATTTGCATCGAACGCAATTATCGGTAACAACGTAAGTCATAAATTTTTTAAAGTTAAAGATTGGATTTTTCTTTTCATAATTTCGTTTTTCACTGCAATTAATGAAATAAAAATAAAGGTACAAAAATAGACCGCAAACATTAGCAATAAAGGCTTTAGAAATGATGGATGAATGGCGACTCCGCCCGAGCGAATAATGCTAGCTTTTTGATGAAGCGAGTTCCAATATTCCACTGAAAATTTGATGATTGGAATATTGATCAAGCCAATGATTGAAATGATCGCCGAGATTTTTTCGGCTTTAATTTTATCTTCGATATTGTCGTATAAAAGTAAATATCCCAAATATAAAAAAAATAAAATTAACATTGAAGTGAGTCGAGCGTCCCACGCCCACCAAGTTCCCCAAATTGGTTTACCCCAAATCGCGCCCGTGATTAAAGTGATTAAAGTGAAGACGCAACCGATTTCGGCGATGGCGCGAGCGATTACGTAAAAAAAACGATTTTTCCAAACAAAGCCTCCAATGTTGAAGCTCGCCATCAAGCAATAAATTAATAAAGACATCCAAGCCGACGGCACGTGAATATACATAATTTTAACTGCGTTGCTTTGTTGATAATCGTTGGGTGAAGCTGAAATTGCGATGAGAGCAAAAAATAAAAAAATCTGGGCTAAAATTATAAAAATCGGCGTAAAAATACGAAAATTTTTGTCAAAATTTTTTAATTGTAAGAAATAATTTATCATTTTAAAAATTAAGAAAATGAGAGCTTGATATAACAAATACTTTAAGAAAAATAAAATTTTATGCAAATATTATTTTTTTTGCTATAATTCTTTAATTTCAAAATCTCTTTCGATTTTTATATCGGTTCCCTTCCCTTTAAATTGCAAAAGAAGCTCTTCTTTGCGATTATCTTTGATATAAATGTGAGACGAAGAAACCGCTCCCGAACTTAAGTTCCAAGTGGGATCGACAAAAATCCATTTATTATCAACGAAAATCATGTTCCAAGCGTGGCTTTCGAATTTATCATAATCACCGAAGGCGTAGCCGTGAACGATTGAAGATGGAATTTTAGCTACTCGCGCCAAAGCATTAAATAAAGTGGCGAATTCGCTACAAACTCCTGATTTAGTTTGTAAAATTTGTTCAACCGTTAATAATTTTCCGAAATAACTTAAATCATATTTTAAAGATTTATTAACATAGCCTACAATTTTGGCGTGAAGTGGCATAAAATCAAATTCGGGATCGACAATAATTTTTTGTAAAATTGGTTGCAAAAGTATTTTTTCGCCCTCAGAAACTTCGAGAAATTTTTCAATCTGGCGATTATTTTCGACGGCATATTTTTTCCCAGTGGTAATTATGGCTTTATTTTGAACAATAATTTCTTTATCTTGAGGCTTGATATCAAAGGTCAAAACATCGTTATCACGATTGGTGATATGTTTTTTTGGAACTTTATTAGCGCTGATGGTTTGATTCTTAACTTCTTGAGCTCCTCCGCGAAATAAATAAGGAGCAGTAATTTCTAGTTCACCTTCAGAATTATTGAGAATAATTTTACTTTTTATCGAAACATCCCAAGTTTTAGAAGAATCGGTTATTCTTAATATTTCTTTAACACCTTTATTGGGAACTATTCCTTTAAATATAATCTTTTTATTCTCAATATTAAGATTTTTATAAGAAGAAATTAATTCTTGCGAAGAGGATAATTCGCTATTTTCACTAAAATCCAATGAAACTTTTGCCATTGCCCCATTAGCGAATTCAGGAATATAAAATGGTTCTTGGCGAATATATTTGTTAATTTTATCATATTCATTTTTGGCTTCATATTCAATAAAAATCGATTGATTATTATTAAGCGGTTTATCAAAAAAAACTTCAAAAGAACCCGGAAGCGATAAAGATCTAGCGCCGAATGCGTTTACTTTAACGCGTGAAGTTATTAATTTGTTTTTCGATGAGCTGTTGATAGAAAAGGAGTCAATAACTTGATTATTAGATAAATTTACCGCTTGAATTTTTATTAAAAATTTTGAATGACGACCGTAATCTGTAATCTTAGATTCTTCTTCCCATTCAAGAATCTTAATACCAGCGAAGGCTGGTGAAATTAAAAATAAAAAGATTAAAAATGTTGATTTTAAGTAATTCATAAATTTTTTAATGCAGATAAATATTTTCTAATAAACATAATTACTAAAAAATATTTGTGATAAATTTTTGTAATCAACAACATTTTTAAAGATTTGCGAATTAAAAATAAATCTCAATCAATTTGTTGTTTTGATATTTTTTTGGGATAATAAATTTTTGAAAAAATTTTTAAATCCAAGGTCTATCATATTCTGGGGCACTTTCGGAGAGTGGTGACGAAGGGATATCGGCATAAATTTTACCATCCATTTTAATAACAACTCGTCCTGTGTTTGTTACTTTGCCAATTACCGCAAAATCTAAGCCCCATTTTTCAAAAATTTTCTGCGCAAA
The DNA here is from genome assembly GCA_964201025.1 of Rickettsiales bacterium UBA1997. Taxonomy (GTDB): domain Bacteria; phylum Pseudomonadota; class Alphaproteobacteria; order Rickettsiales; family UBA1997; genus CAILUF01. Next base: position 3,375 of record CAXNDB010000080.1, read on the forward strand.
ATCTTCTCTTTCAGGTTTTACAATCATCAACATTCTTTCTTGACTTTCGGAAAGCATTATTTCGTAAGGGGTCATATTTTTTTCACGTTGCGGAACTTTTTCAAGTTCAAGTTCAATCCCAGTTCCGCCCTTCCCCGACATTTCAAAAGAAGAAGAGGTCAAGCCCGCCGCGCCCATATCTTGAATCGATAAAATGCAATCACTTTGCATTAATTCAAGGCAAGCTTCGAGAAGTAATTTTTCGGCAAAAGGATCGCCAACTTGAACCGTTGGACGCTTATCTTCGTCGCCTTCTTTAAATTCATCAGATGCCATCACTGCACCATTGATGCCGTCGCGACCAGTTTTTGAACCAACATAAACAACGCTAGCTCCAACTTCGGAAGCGGCCGAATAAAAAATTTTATTTTGATCCGCCAAACCAACCGTCATCGCGTTAACGATAATATTGCCATTGTAACTTTTATCAAAAGTAACTTCGCCACCAATAGTTGGAACGCCTACGCAATTGCCATATCCGCCAATTCCCGACACAACTCCATTAACAAGTTGTTTGGTTTTTGGATGAGAAATTTCACCAAATCTTAGAGCGTTTAAATTGGCAATCGGGCGCGCTCCCATTGTAAAAACATCGCGTAAAATGCCACCTACTCCCGTCGCCGCGCCTTGATAAGGCTCGATAAATGAAGGATGATTATGGCTTTCCATTTTAAAGATTACGGCTTGACCGTCGCCAATATCGATGACGCCAGCATTTTCACCCGGACCACAAATAACCCAAGGAGCCTTGGTGTGCATGGTTTTTAACCATTTTTTGGTGGATTTATAAGAACAATGTTCGCTCCACATCGCTGAAAAAATTCCAAGCTCGGTGATTGATGGTGTGCGACCAAGAATTTCAAGAACTTTGGAATATTCTTCCGCAGTTAAATTGTGATCTTTAATTAATTTTTCAGTGATTTCGATATTTTTCATTTTGACAAAAATTCTTTGATATAAAGATAAAAATCTGCGAGTAAATCTATTTTAAAAAAATCGAAATAACAAGAAAAACTTTTGTAAAAAAACCGACCAAAAAATTAGTAAAATAAAACAAAAAATTGCTTGTCTTATAGAAAAAAAAGGTTAAAATTTAATAGTTATTTTTAAATTCATAAATTAGTTATTTTAATGAATAAATTTATCGTTTACGGCCTTGGAATTTCAGGGATTTCGACCGCTAAAGCGCTAGCCAAAAAAAACTTTGATGTAACCGCAACAGATGATAATCAAGCGGTAATAGATCAAGATGCTCAAAAATACCCAGAAATAAATTTTAAAAATTGTGCTGAAATTTCTTTTGACAAAAATACCAAAATCTCATTTGCTCCCGGAATCCCCCTGCACTTCCCAAAGCCTCATAAAATCCTTGAAATTTGTCAAAAAACTCAAGCGCAATTGGCGTGTGATATTGAAATTTTTTATGAACTAAATCACTTAAATAATAATTTTATTGGCATTACGGGAACTAACGGAAAATCTACCACGACAGCCTTAACCGGCTTCATTTTTGAAAATCTTCAAATACCTTCTAAAATTGGTGGAAATATTGGCATTGCTTGCTTTGACTTGCCTCAAAATCAAAAGAATTTTAATTATATTTTAGAAGTTTCTTCGTACCAACTTGATTTAATAACTCGCGCGCGCTTCAACGTCGCGTGTCTTCTAAATATCACGCCAGATC
>CAXNDB010000081.1:0-5061 GCA_964201025.1 Rickettsiales bacterium UBA1997
TCTTGCCTTGAATCGTTTTACAGAATTCGTCAATTATTTTATTATCAAAAATTTTATTATTGTTTTTATCAAGTAAAAAAAACTCCAATTCACAACCAATTTTTAAGTGATGCGAATCGGAGTTTTTTGATAAAATTTTTAAAAAATTTTGATGAGATTTTTCTAAAATTTTATGTTTATTTAAGTAAAAATTTTCAAGCATTTATAAATTTTTAGTGATCCATTCGGTCAATGAAGCTCTAGGCAAGGCACCAACTTTGCTATCAACTAATTTTCCGTCTTTAAAAATCATTAATGATGGAATTCCGCGCACTCCAAATTTTGAAGGAGTTTCAGGATTATCATCAACGTTACATTTGTAAACTTCAATTTTTCCAGCGAGTTCTTTGGCGATTTCGTCGATAATTGGAGAAAGTTGACGGCATGGTCCGCACCAAGGCGCCCAGAAGTCAACTAGAACTGGAATTTTTGCATTCAAAACTTCGGAATTAAATGTATTATCGGTAGTTTCTTTGGTCATAAAATTGATTTATTAAAGTTAGTTTAAAGTTAATTGATTTATAATTATAAACCTTAAAAAAAAATCTTAAACAAGAATTTATAAATTTTTGAAAGTAAAATTTAAATTAAAAGTTTTTTGAGGCTTGGTTAAATTACTTTGATTATTTTCAATTACGGAAAAACCAAAATTACTACAACATCCCTCTCTTAGAATCTCAACGCCCCTTCTAATATTTCTTTTTTGAGCAAAATCGCGAGTTGTTGAGATTTTTACCTTCCATTTATCGGGCAATTCAATTGAAGAAGAAATGGTTGCTTGCTCTTTTTCAATTGGCGAAACTAAAGTTTTTCTAATTAACAAATAATCACCATTTAAATTAAATTTTTTGTAATTGAAGCCGGCGACAAATTGATTTATATCGTTGCGATAACTCGCTTGATCAAGTTGAAATGAATAAGACATGTAAAAATATTTTTTACCTTTGTAAGAAGCAATGCCGACGATATTCGACTTGTTGTTATCAGCAAAACCTCGAATCGCAACATCTTGTTTTTTATTTTTAATTATAAAAGCTTGCCCTGCTGTAAAATCAAACTCTCCAAACCTATTGAAAAATGAAGATTTGAAGCCGTAGCTTACTCTTTTTCCAGCTTCATTGCGATCGAAACCCGAAATTCTATCATTGTTAAACAAATTGCTAAAAGTAAGTTCCGAATCAACGGAATCCTCGAGCGGAATCAAGGAATTTTTAGCTCTATAATCGCTCATTACAAAATTAACAATCGGCTCAAGAGTTAAAGTATTTTTCTTCGATTTATTTCGAATTGGCAAGCGCCAATTAAATGAAATTTCTGATTTTAAATTTGATTGATTTGCTTTGTATATTCTTGATTCCGCAATCCTTAAATCTTTATCATCCAACGAATATAAATCGCCCTGAAATTTTGTTGAAAATTCAAAAAGATTGCCTTTTAAATTAAATGGAATTTTGAATTGAGGCGTAAGTGATCCGCGTCGATATTGCAAGCCTTCCAAGCGAGTTACCGTAGTAAAATTTGTGTCCAAAATTAATTTTTCTTTAAAGAAAAGTGGCTTGGTTTCAAAGTGAGAGTTAATCGACGGCAAAATCAATGGCGAATTTTTTTCATGATTGGCACTTTCTAATTCTTGAAAACGAATCGATTTTATGCCAAAATAATTTCTTTTATTGATGTAGTCGGTGTTGATTTTACTTACTGTGTAAGCTGAATAATTAAAATGATAATCACGAAGATAATTTCTGTCGGCAATCGTTTGCACCGAAAAATCTAAACCAAAATCCTTACTGAAATCAAAATTTCCTTTAGCATCAACCTCCCATCTAATATTTTTTTTACTTCGATTTATAACGGTTTTGTCAAGATTGCTTTGTATTTTATTGTTAGAGAGCTCTAGATTTAAATTATAACTTCCGAATTTCGAATAATGTCTCCAGCCGTTATTAATAATGATTTGCTTAGAATTGAGATAATAAATTGGCGTTATCGTTAAATCCTTATCTTTGGCGATGTCGATAAAATAAGGTGCTTTAAACCCTAAGCCAAAATTAGAATTTTTAGTATAAGAGGGTTGAAGTAAACCAGTTTGCCTTTTTTTAGCGGGCAATGGAAATTGTAAATATGGAATGTATAAAACTGGAATTTTATAAAGCTTTACGACCGAATTCCAACTTGAAAAATTATTATTTTCTCTATCGATTGATGATGTTGTAGAGCTAATTGTGGCAAAGTCAAAAATCGTGCCCGCTTTGGAATTATCTTCAACAATTTCTTCGTTCGGACATATCGAAAAAATTGATTTTTTCAATGATGTTTTTTCTTTTGATAAGCGCGACATTTTTTTAGAAAATAAGTAAGAGCCATCAACAAAAAAAACTCTAGAGTCAAAGAAATCGCCAGTTGAGAAGTCGTCTTTTATTTCAATTCTTGGTGATAAAACATAGCCAACTTCAAGATTTTTGATCTTGACATTGCCGAAAGCTTTAATGATTTTAGTGTTTTTATTGTAACTTATTTCATCAGCATAAATTACGTTGGAATCTTTGGTTATTTCAACGTTGCCCTTGGCATTAATATCGCCGTTTATTTGGTCGCCAGAAACTATTTTAGCTTTTAAAACTGCGGGAAGATTTGATTGTTTCGTGGTTTTAAAATTTACCAAAGCAAATGCTTCTGCATATTGAGTTAAGAATATTAACAAAACTGCAAATAAAAGCTTCATTAGATTAAAGAGAGTTTTTTTGGCTTAGTTTTTTTAAGCCAAATTGAAATTAACATGCGAGTTAATAAGATGGCCGTAAACATCGAAGACATTATTCCAATCGACAACGCGACCGCAAAACCTTTTACCGAACCATTACCGAAAACATAAAGAAAAAAAGCCACGATTAAAGTTGTTAAATTTGAATCTAAAATGGTGCGATAAGCTTGACTAAAGCCCTGCTCGACCGATGCTAATACTGATTTTTTACTAGAAAGCTCTTCTTTAATTCTTTCAAAAATTAAAACATTGGCGTCCACTGACATGCCCATTGTAAGTACGATTCCAGCGATTCCGGGAAGTGTTAAAGTTGCTCCAATCATCGATAAAAAAGAAATTATTATGGCAATGTTTACAAATAAAGCGATATTGGCGATAAAACCAAAAGTGCCATAAAAAATTATCATAAAAATTGCGATTAAAATCAAGCTTACCAAAGATGCGATTTTACCACTTGAAATAGAGTCAGAGCCCAATGACGGACCGACATTGCGTTCTTCAACAATTGTTAAGGGTGCCGGTAAAGCCCCCGCTCTTAATAACAAAGCCACCTGCCCTGCTTCTTGAGTTGTGAAACTGCCAGAAATAACGCCACTGCCCTGATTTATTACTGTGTTGATAACTGGCGCTGTAATTACTTTACCATCAAGAACGATGGCAAAAATTTTTCCAAGATTATCTTGGGTAATTTGGGCAAATTTTCTAGAGCCTAAAGAGTTGAATCTGAATGATACCGCTGGTTTACCTTCGTGATAAGTTGCGCTGGCATCGATAAGTAAATCACCGCTTAAAACCACTTCTTTTTTTAGAGAATAAGAGTTGCCGACGCTGTCAAAAACTTGCATGTCATCGAAACTTAATGACGAATTTTCGGAAGCTAAATGGAAAGTCATTTTAGCGGTTTTGCCTAAAACTTCTTTAAGTTCTTGAGAGTTTTGAACTCCCGGAACTTGTAGCAAAACTCTTTTATCGCCCTGAGCAATTATCGTTGGCTCTTTGGTGCCATTTTCATCAATTCTGCGACGAACAATTTCGATCGATTGTTTGATTAAAGTTTCTTTAATATTTTTGATTTCTCGATCGGAAAAATAAATTTGAAATTGACCACTATCCTCAACGATTTCAACTTGTTTGGATAATTTACGTATTAATTTTTTAGCATTATTTTTTTCTTCTTCGTCAATGATGCTAAAAATTATTTTTTTATCCGCTCTTTCAACCAAAGTTCTTAAAGATTCTTCGTAAAAAACATTTTTAATTTCCTCTTTCAAAAGCTCAATTTGGTCGGAAAGATAACTTTCAACATCAATTTCTAAAAGAAGTTGTGAACCACCTTGCAAATCAAGTCCAAGATTAACTTTGTTGCTAGGAATTATTGATTTTAAATAAGAATTTTGCGTAATATTTTTATTGTTTAATAAAAAAGTTGGTAACGCAAAATATATCGCCAATAAACACAGAGAGCTGATCAAAAAGATTTTTAATTTAGAAAATATTAGCATTTTTTAGAAATTTTAGTGTTTTTTCGAATGTTTTTTATCAGATTTTTTTTCTGAAATTTTTAAAGGTTTTTTATCGTGGTTGGCAGGTTTTTCAACTTCTGAAACGTTGTTTTTAAGTATTACTACGATAACTCCATCGGCAATTTCAACTCCAACTTGATTTTCTTTCTCGTGAATTTCGCGAACTACGCCGATAATTCCACCGCTAGTTATAACTTTATTGCCAATTTTTAAATTATTGACCATTTTTTCATGTTCTTTAATTTTTTTAGTTTGCGGACGAATAATTAGGAAATAAAAAATAACAAAAATTAAAATCAACGGCACAAAACTGGCGGGAGAAAATTGGCTTTGAGATGCGGTATCCGCGGTTTGGGCTAGAGCTTCGTAAATAAAAAATTGAGTCATAAAATTTTTTTTTTAGTTGTTATTTTTTAAAAAATTATTGTTGATTTTCATCGCTTTCTTGCAACATTTTTTTAAGTTTATCTATATTTTCTTGATTTCCAACATTTTCTTGAGTTTTTTTTGTTTCAACTGAATTTAAATCAGGTAATTCTGTAAATTTTGGTGGAATTATTAATGGATTTTTATCGCCTCCAGAGCATGAAAACAAAGAGATTGAGATCAAAAATAAAGTTAAATATTTCATTTCTTTTTTATAATAAATTCATCAAATAAAACTATAGCAACACCGATAAAAATAGAGGTATCTGCCAAATTAAAAGCTGGCCAATGATAAGAGGCAAAATGAAAATC
>CAXNDB010000082.1:0-5058 GCA_964201025.1 Rickettsiales bacterium UBA1997
AGTTTTGTTGCTACAAATTAAAGTTGCTTTGATAATTTCATCATCTCTATTTATTAAGATTAATTTTTTATCTTTTTCAATTAAAAGCTCAACAAAATTTAAAATATTTTTTGCAAAAAATTTACTTGCATCCAAAGCGATGCGACTTGCATAATTTTCATAACCAAAGATTTTAACATTAGTATGAATTCTACTTTGATTAGGCTTGGTACGCTCGCAATTACCACCATTCACCGCCGATAAATCAATAATTATTGAATTTGGCTTCATTGAATTCACCATTTTTTCAGTGATCAAAATTGGTGCTTTTTTTCCCGGAATTAACGCCGTTGAAATTACAACATCTTGGCTTTTAATAGTTTCTTCCAAAAGTTGTTGTTGTTTAACTTTATATTCTTCACTCATTTCTTGAGCGTAAACTCCGTCAGTTTTTTCATCGCTTTTAACTTCAATAAATTTAGCTCCCAAGCTTTGAACCTGTTCTTTTGCCGAGGCACGAACATCAAAAGCCGAAACAATGGCGCCAATTCTTTTAGCGGTGGCGATGGCTTGTAATCCAGCTACTCCAGCTCCGAGAATCAAAAATTTTGCTGCCGAAATTGTGCCGGCTGAAGTTATCATCATTGGCACCGAGTTGTTCATTTCGTATACGGCATCGATGACAGCTCGATAACCCGTCAAATTACTTTGTGATGATAAAATATCCATCGATTGGGCTCGAGTAATTCGTGGAAGCAACTCCAAAGCAAAAGCATTAACATCAAAATTTGCCAATTTTTTTACAACTTCTTTTTGAAAATAAGGATTGAGTAGTGCTAGAAAAATGGCGTTTGGCTTGATTTTTGCATAGTCAAAATCGTGACGCTGAACGGCAATAATAATATCAATTTCTGGCAAAATTTCGTTAATATTTTTAACAATTTTAGCACCATTTTTTTCGTAATCGACGTCAGAAAAATTACATTCTTTTCCCGCTTCGCTTTCAACAAAAACTTCTAATCCAAATTTTTGATATTTAGCAATAACATCGGGGGTTAAAGCCACTCTTTTTTCATTGCGATTATTTTCTTTTAGTGCAAGAAGTTTCATGTTTTTTAAATTATTTATGCTTTAATTATATTTCGTAAAATTTGTGAAATATTATAATAATTATATTCAAAAAAATATTTTATAAAATGGTGCGTTCGAGAAGACTTGAACTTCCACGGGTTTTACCCCATAACGACCTCAACGTTACGCGTATACCAATTCCGCCACGAACGCATTTTATAAAATTTAAACTAATTCACCAAAGGTTTGATGCGATTTAACGCCACAACAAACATCGATAAATCTGGGTTTTGTTCATTCTTCAATTCTAAAATAAAATTGTCAAATCTTTCTATTAAAAAAATTGAATTTTTTGACCAATCTTCGATTAAATTTTCGACTGATTTATTTTTATTTTTCAAACTAAATTCTGCAATATCTTTTGCCAAACGCATTTGATAAGAATATAAATCTTCGAGCACAGTTTTGCTTGAAAGTTTTTGCCAATGATTATTTAAACTAATCTTGTTAAGCCTACTTCTGAGCCATTTTAGAGAAAATCTAGTGCCGACCGCAAAATAAATTTCGGCGATAATTTTGATATCAAGTTTTGTTGATAAAGCGATCTCAGAAATATCAAAAGCCGAGGCAACCGGATCCATTGAAGCAATGCGTTCCGACAATTTACGATCAACTTTATTAATGCAATAACGTTCAATTTTTCTTGCAAAAGATTCGTGCGAAGCTTTGGCTAAAACCGAAGGTAATAAACCCGATAATTCATCGGCGATTTTTTGAAATCTAGCGATAATTTCGACAAGAGAACCCTTGATTTGATTGCGTAAAAGCCACAAAACCGAGCGTTCGATTAATTTATTTCCACTCAAAAACATTTGCATTTGAGTGTTTAATGGTATCTTGCCGTCAAGATTTTCAACCTCTTGCCAAATATCACGAATTCTAAAAGAATCACAAGCTATAATAAAATTTTTAACGACTTCGACCAAAGAAAAACCGCTATCTTGACAGATTTGATTGATAAAAGTAATCCCAATTCTATTCACCACAAAATTGGTAATTTGCGTCGCAATAATTTCGTTGCGAAGCTGGTGGTTTAATATTTCAGCACTTAATTTTTCTTGCATTAATTTTGGAAAATATGCCAATAATTCGCTTTCAAAATATTTATCTTTTACCAAATCTGAAGCTAAAATTTTGTTATAAATATCCATTTTAGAATATGCCAACATAACGCATAATTCAGGGCGAGTTAAACCTTTTTGCTCAATTTGCAATTTATCAATTTCTTTGCGATTTGGCAAAAATTCTATGGCACGATTTAACAAGCCACTTTTTTCTAAATTATCTAAAAATTGTGATTGTTCGCCAAGCGATGATGAGCCAAGACTTTGAGCGATTGAGATCGCCTGAGTTTGCATACGATTATCGCTTAAAACCAAAGCGGAAACATCGTCGGTCATGGCTTCAAGAATTTTATTACGCTCTTCAAGATTGATTTTTTTGCTTTTCATCGCCGAAATTAAGGCGATTTTAATGTTAACTTCATGATCTGAGCAATCCACCCCCGCCGAGTTATCCATGGCGTCGGTGTTTATTCTACCGCCATTTCGCGCAAATTCGATACGACCCTTTTGTGTAAACCCAAGATTACCGCCCTCGCCTACAACTTTGCAGTTTAATTCATTGCCGTTAATGCGAAGTAAATCATTGGCTTTGTCTCCCACATCTTGATTAGTCTCGTCTTGCGATTTAACGTAAGTGCCGATTCCGCCATTCCACAATAAATCTACCGGAGCTTTTAAAATTGAACGCATTAGATCATTTGGCGATAATTCATCTTCAGAAATTTTTAGAATTTCTTGAATTTCTGGTGAAATTTTGATCGATTTAGCACTTCTTTCAAAAACGCCTCCGCCTTTGGAAATCAAGGATTTGTCGTAATCCATCCAAGTTGATCTTGGTAGGTTAAACATTCTTTCACGCTCTTTAAAAGATTTTTGTGAATCAGGATTTGGATCAAGAAAAATATGAATATGATTAAATGCCGCGAAAAGCTTGATATGCTTTGAAAGTAACATACCGTTGCCAAAAACGTCACCCGCTAAATCACCAATTCCAACGCAAGTGAAATCTTGGGTTTGAGTATCGATGTCAAATTCTCTAAAGTGACGCATTACCGAAATCCACGCACCTTTGGCGGTAATTCCCATTTTTTTATGATCATAACCAACTGAACCGCCCGAAGCAAATGCATCGCCGAGCCAAAAATTATATTCTTGCGAAATTCCATTGGCGGTGTCGGAAAATGTCGCCGTTCCTTTATCTGCCGCAACTACTAAATAAGGATCAGGAGCATCATGCATGATAACATTATGCGGATGCTCTATTTTGCCATCAATCACATTATCAGTTATATCCAAAAGACCGCGTAAAAAAGTTTTGTAGCAAGCGATTCCCTCTTGTTGAAGTTCATCACGCGACATTTTTGAAGTGTCAGATTTAATCACAAAACCGCCTTTGGAGCCTACGGGCACAATAACCGCGTTTTTAGTCATTTGTGCCTTCATTAAACCCAAAACTTCAATTCTAAAATCTTCTTGACGATCCGACCAACGTAAACCGCCACGAGCAACTCTTCCGCCTCTTAAGTGAATCGCCTCAACCTTCGGCGAATAAACAAAAATTTCGGCATAAGGAACTGGCAATGGCAAATTCGGGACTTTTTTGCAATCAAATTTGAAAGAAACATAGCCTTTAAATTGCTTAGAATTATCTAATTGATAATAATTTGTTCGCAATGTAGCATTTACAACGCCTAAGAAGCGACGAATGATAGAATCATCGGCAACATCTTTTATTTTTGACAAATCTTCGTTAATTTTTTTGATAATTTCTTCAATTTTATTTTGACGAAGTTCTTGAGATATTTTTAAATGCGGATCGAATTTTATTTCAAATAATTCAACTAAAAATTTGCAAATTTGCGAATTGCGAACAAAACAATCTGCGATATTGATTTGATTAAATCTAAAGCCGGTTTGATGAAGATATTTAGAATATCCACTCAACATAAAAATTTGCTTCCAATCCAAATCACAAGCAACTACAAGCTTATTCAAAGCACCAACTTTGGTTATATTTTTCCAAATTAAATCGATTGCTGTTTCAAAATTATTTTTAATTTTTTGACTTAATTCTCCACCGTTTTTTGAAAGATTTAAATGAAAATAATGAATCCACGCTTTTTTAATTGAACGATTTTTTAAATCTTCTTCAACGTTGATGGTGTAGGTGTGCTCTTTAATTACATTAAACCCAAAACTTTCAAGAATTGGCATTATTGAAGATAAAATTATTTCTTGATGCGGTGAATAAATTTTCAATTCCACCGTTTCTTTATCGAGCAAATCAGAATTTTTATAAATATTAAAAATCGGTGAAATTTTTTCAAAACTATTTTCGATAAATTCAATATCATCACTTGCAACCTTGGCATCAAAGCGATTAACGTAGCTCACCGAAAATGAATTTTTATATTTTGCATGCAACAAAATTCTTTTTTCATCTTCAAATTTTGCTTTGATAGCGTCAATTAATTCGTCGCTCCAAATTTTGGTCATTTTAATAATTTCATGTTCAATAAAATTTTCATCAAACTTTGGAATACCTTTATCGGTGCGAATTATCAAATGGAAGCGAATCAAATTTGACTCGGTAATTTGCACGAAAGAATCGGCAACTTCGCCGTGAAAAACTTCACATAAAAATTCTTTAATTTTTTGACGCATTTCAGAATTACTTCTGTCGCGTGGAGTATAAATTAAGCAACTCACGAAGCGATTAAATTTATCTTTACGAGCAAAAAATTTGACGATTGAACGACCGGCGATCGACACAATTCCCGTGGCATTTTTTAACAAATCAGCTTCGCTAATTTGAAATAATTCATCACGTGGATAAGATTCAAGAATCGAAATTAGGTCTTTATAATTATGGCTTCCCTTAATG
>CAXNDB010000083.1:0-4953 GCA_964201025.1 Rickettsiales bacterium UBA1997
ACTTTATTCAAGGACTTGCAAATATTGTAAAAAGTACCGCAAAGAATGATAATTCACCAATTTTTTGTGGCGAAAATCCCCAAAGAATTTGTCCGAAAAAATTTAAATTATGTCCCAACCCAAATTTTTCAATGACTTCGTGCAAAAGCTAGTTAATATTGACATCGAGATTAAATCAAAAAAGTGGCTTGAGCTCAAAAATATTGAAAAATTTATTGAGTCGCAAGCTATAAAAATTTTAGTAAAATCACCATTGGTAGAATTTTTAAATAAAAAAATTAATTTTGATTTATCAATTTCATTATGTTCGAATTTGCAAATTAAAAAAATTAATCGAGAATTTCGTGGCAAAGACAAGCCCACCAATGTTTTATCTTTTGGAAATTTGGATGAAAAAATTATTCAACAAAGTGGCTTGAATAAAGCAATTGGCGTTAATAAATATATTTTTCTTGGCGATATAATTTTAAGTTACGAATATATTTTAAAAGAAGCAAATGATAATGAAAAAGATTTTAAAAATCATTTGACGCACTTACTTCTCCATGGCATTCTTCATTTACTTGGACATGATCATGAAGAAGAAAAAATGGCAAAAATTATGGAAAATTTGGAAATAAAAATTCTCCAAGAATTTAATATCAACAACCCTTACAAAAATGAAATCTAAGACGCAAAATAATTTTAAAAAATTGATAAATTTTTTCTTTATTTTATTTGGCAAAAAGAATAAAAAATCTTTTTCTTCTTTAATAAATTATATCACCGAATCCTACGAAAAAGAGGGTTTAGTGACTTTGGAAGAAAAAAAAATGCTAAAAAATATCGTTAATTTTGGCGATAAAAAAATTAACACGATAATGGTCCCAAGATCCGATATTATTGCCATACCCGAAAATATAACTCTCAACGAAATTAAAAAAATTATTACCGAAGACGAACATACGCGGATTCCAGTTTATAAAGATAACATTGATCACATTATCGGCTTCATTCACAGCAAAGATTTGGCAAAATTTTTATGCGATACAAATAGTGATTTTAATCTACAAAAAATTATTAGAAAAATTTTATTCGTGCCGTGTTCAACTAAACTTCTCGATGCCCTTCTCAAGATGCGATCTTCTAGGGTTCACATTGGAATTGTGCTTGATGAATTTGGTGCGGTTGATGGTTTGGTGACGATTGAAAATATTGTTGAAGAAATTGTTGGACAAATTGATGACGAGCACGATGTTCCGCTCGAAAGTTCATTTTTCCAAATCAAAAAAATCGATGAAAAAACTTATCATTTTGGTGGCCGAGTTGAGTTAAAAAAATTCGAAGAAATTTTTAAAATAAAATTTGAAGATTGCCTGGCAGAAACAGTTGGAGGCTTAGTAATGGCAACCTTTAAAGCCGTTCCAAAAATTGGCGATAAAATTGAAAAATCGCAATTAGTTTTTAAAGTTTTAGATGCCGATAAAAGAATGGTCAAAGCCGTTGAGGTTAAAGCCTTGCACCCTTTTTAAAATCCATAAATTTTTTCTCGATTACTTCCAAAATTTTAGTTTGTAATTTTTGATTATTTAACTCATTTATTTCGGGAATACAAGTCGGAGAAGTAACGTTTATTTCGGTCAAATATTCGCCAATCACATCAATCCCAACCAACAATAAATTAAGCTTTTTTAAATGCGGAGAAATTTCACGACAAATTTCTAAATCTCGAGCGTTTAATTGAGCTTTTTGAGCATTACCACCAATGTGTAAATTCGAACGAATTTCACCATCTTGCGCAACTCGCGCTACCGCTCCAATCGGCTCTCCATCTAATAAAAAAATTCTTTTATCACCCGCCTTAATTTCAGCTAAAAATTTTTGAGCAATCAATGGAGTTTTGTATAGTTTTTGCATCATTTCAAAATTTGATGCCAAATTTTGTGCGCTTTCATCAATCAATATTACGCCATCTGCCCCAAAGGAATAAAGCGGTTTTAATATAATTTTTTTATGCTCTTTGTGAAAATTTTTTATACTTTCTAAACTTGCTGAAATTATGGTTGGCGGAGTTAAATTAGGAAAATTAGTAACAAATAACTTTTCAGGACAGTTACGAATATTTGATGGATCATTCACAATTAACACCAAATCCTTTATTTTTTCTAAAAAATAAGTGGTTGTTAAATAATTCATGTCAAATGGCGGATCTTGTCGCACCAAAATTACATCGAACTCGGCAAGATTTTGTTCTTTTTTTTCTATAATTTCGCAAAAATTACTTGAATTATTAAGTTTTATTTTTGATATTTGTGCGAAAATTTTTTGTTTTTTAACATCGAAAGAAATTGTTTCGGGTGTGTAATAAAAAATTTCATGACCACGATTTTGAGCTTCTTGGAGTATTAAAAAAGTAGTATCAGTTTTGATATTTATTGAAAAAATATCATCCTTTTGTGCGAATATTTTCATATCAAAGAAATATTTAATTTTAAAATAAATTTTATAATAATTTTTAAAAAATAAATGCAAAATACTAATTTTATAAAAACCACACCAATTTTTGATATCGGCGAGTTCGTGATTAGAGAGGAGCATGATGACGATGTAGAAAATTATTTCGAATATTATTCAAATCCTGAGGTTAATCAATATATTTTATGCACGATTCCGCAAAATATTGAAGAGGCTCGGCATGATTTTTATTATTGGAAAAATACTTTTAAACGCGGTGATGGTGCTTATTTTGCAATTGCTCGTAAAGATAATAATAAAATGATCGGCTCCATCGGCTTAACTGGCTTAAACACTTATCACAAAAGAATCGAGATAAGTTACGATTTATCAAAAGATTATTGGAAAAAAGGCGTAATGACCAAAGCTTTAAAAAAAATTTGTGATTATGGATTCTATGAATTTAAAGTTAATCGCATTGAAGCAAATGTCGTTCCGCAAAATTTATCATCGCAAAATCTTTTAACAAGAAATGGCTTTTTTAACGAGGGTTATCTAAGGCAACATCGCTTTCATAAAGGCGAATTTAGAGACGTTCTTTTTTTTAGTTTATTGAGAAGCGATTTTTACAAATAAAAAAATTGAAAAATTGATTTGACTTTTTTTATTTGGTTTGGTTTAATGCTTGCCCCTTATTTAATTTATTTGTTAAGTTGACTTTGTTTTTAGTTGAGTTTAAACTTGAGCTATAGTTTTTATTACATAGGCTTTAATGCTGATATTGTAAATACGAATTTTAACAAAAATCTTTAGATAAATTTAAATTGCCAACTAAGCTTTGTAGCTTAGAAGCAGTTAACAAGTTTTTTATTTTATTATGCTTAAAACATATACAGCGAAACCGAGTGAAATTGAAAAAAAATGGTGGTTGATTGACGCCGAAGATTTAGTGGTTGGTCGCTTATCCTCAATTATCGCCAAAATCTTACGTGGAAAACACAAAACCACTTTTACTCCAAATATTGATTGCGGTGATTACGTAATCGTAATTAATGCCGAAAAAGTTAAACTTACTGGCAAAAAATATGCCGAAAAGCTTTATTACTGGCACACCGGCTACCCTGGTGGAATCAAAGATCGCACAGCTCGTCAAATTATGGAAGGAAAATATCCTGAAAGAATCCTTGAATATGCCGTTTCAAGAATGATGTCACGCGGTCCTTTACAAAGAGATTTAATGACTAAACTTCATATCTATAAAGGCAACGAGCACAAACACCAAGCACAAAATCCTCAAATACTTGACGTCGGCGCCATGAATCGTAAAAACAAAAAAACTAACTAATTATGTCTGCACTTATTAAAGAAAAAGTTATCGAAATTAAACAACAAACTGAATCGCAAGATAAAAAAGTTTACATACAAGTTCGCGACTCTTTGGGTCGCTCTTATGCAACTGGCAAAAGAAAAAATGCAATTGCCAAAGTTTGGATCAAACAAGGAACTGGTAAAGTTACTATCAATGACAGAGAAGTTAGAAATTACTTCGGTCGTGAAATTTTGGTGAATATTGCTAAAGCACCTTTCGGAGCTACAAAAAATGAAAATAAATTTGATGTAGTCGCCACAATATTGGGCGGCGGCAAAAGTGGTCAAGCCGGAGCTTTATCTCATGGCATCAGCAAAGCTTTAGTTTTATTTGATCCAAGCACTCAACCAATTTTAAGAACTCAAGGTTTCTTAACTCGCGATTCAAGAGTTGTTGAGCGTAAAAAATATGGTCTTAAAAAAGCTCGTAAAGATCAAACTTACCGTAAACGTTAATTCTTCTGAGCTTAGAGCCAAAGGCTTTAAGCTCATTTACCAATTTCAACACCGATTTACTTTTAATTCACAATGGCAAATAATTATTTTCTCGCAAAAAGAATTTATATTGCCTCCGATCACGCTGGATTTGAACTCAAAGAATATCTCATAAATTCTCTCAAAAAAAATAATATTGAAATCATTGATTTAGGTTGCGACTCAGCAAAAATTTCGGTCGATTATCCCGATTACGGCAATAAATTATGCGAAAAAATTAGCGAAAATAATTTCGGAATTTTAATTTGTGGAAGTGGAGTTGGTATTTCTATTTCCGCCAATCGTCATAAAAAAATTCGCGCCGCACTTTGCTTCAATAAAACCATAGCCAAACTCGCTCGTTCTCACAATAATGCTAATGTTATTTGTTTGGGAGCTAGATTTCTCAAAAAAAAATATGCTTTAGCAATTTGCAAAACTTTCTTCACACAAAAATTTGATGGTCAAAGACATGTCGCTCGAGTCGAAAAACTTGGATTATAAGCAAAAATTAATTCGGAGCTTTGGAAGAACCAAAAGCCGTAAACTATCTAATAATAAAAATTTTTTATTAGAAAATTTTTACGACTCTTACAAAATATCAAACATTGACGAAACTTTTTCTAAAAATTTTTTAGAAATTGGTTTTGGTTTTGGAGATTTTATTTTCAACAAAGC
>CAXNDB010000084.1:0-4867 GCA_964201025.1 Rickettsiales bacterium UBA1997
GATTTTTTAATAAAAATTGATTTTCAACGGCATCGTAAAGTTCATTAACGCTAGAAACGCCGATTTCGGCAAGCATTGATTTACGATCATTTTCAGTGAGAGCTAGATAACGCATTTTGTAAAATTTATAATTTTATGAAATAAATTCGAGATAATATTTTTAACATAATCAGCAATTTTAACTAAATTTCAAGAGGATATTTGTTGAAATTTTTTAAAAGTTAAAAATTATTTTTAATTAAATTTATAAAATTGGAGTAAGAAATTACTAAACTAAATTATTGGACTAATTAAATTTAGAATGGAGATTGTAGTTAATAATTTAAGGTTAATAACGGTTAGAAGGAGGAGCACCAACTCCCCTTGAGATTGCTTGTCTTGCATTTAGAGGTCGCCCTGGAGCTGGACCTGGTCTTCTATTGTCGCCCCCTCTTGTGGAGTCTTGGCTTGTTAGAGCTCTTGAAGAGCTAGAGCCGACGCGAGAAGGAACAAAGCTTGAATTTGCAGAAAACAAAGAAGTATTTCGATTAAGTTTCGGAGCTTCTCTATAGGGGTTTACCAATTTTGGAAATTTTTTGGAAGCATTTTGTTGATTTGTTTTTTTAGAAGTAAAGATAGACCACGTATCGCTAATTCTTTTTCCAAGTGTTTTTTTTCTAATAGCATTATTTCTAAGTCGGTTTCCTGGGTCAGGTTTTTTGAGGCTCCTCTGGTTAGGCATTGATTGTTTTTCCATCCCTAATTTTTCTTGTTGAAATACTCCATTTGTCTTTGGCGGTGGCAATGATTGAGATCTTTGTAAAGAAGATTTTTTTTGTTGCGGGTGATCGCCCCCAGAAGACATGGAGGATGAAGATAAAACCCTCGCTATACCTGAAATGACTTTTCCTGATTTTGAAATAGCAATTTGGTAGGCCGAAGCATTGCGAGCTTTAAAACTTCCTTCCTTATTATTGTGTTCGGCTTGTTTTAAAAGACTTTTGATTTGTATTGTTTTATTTTCTTCTTTGTGACTAAATAAATCTGAAGGTGTTTGATAAGGGGAACGAGCTTTTTGCGATGCTTGTTGTGAATATTCCTCATTTTGCTCAGTAATTTTATAATTCAAAAATTCTAAGGCATGATTTGGATTGGTTATTTTTTTTGATGAAAGTTCTGAGCCCGTGCCGAAAGAATCTTTCCAAGCATTGAAGCCTAAACTTTGCATTCTTGTTTGGTAATCATGAATATTTCTATCTAAATCACTAGGTTCTTCTCGATATGGCATAAATTTTAAATATTAATTTTTATCTAATCAATATTTGTTGATTAAAACTAATTTTTCAACAGAAATTTTTTTTTCGTAAAGGGCGCGACCAATAATTGCTCCGACAACGCCATCTTTTTTTAATTGATGAACTTTTGTTACATCTTCATCGGAAGCGACTCCGCCCGAAGCGATAATTGGAATTAAAAGATTTTGCGCAAGTTGTTTGGTGCCTGCGAAATCAAAGCCCGTAAGCGTTCCGTCGCGTGAAATGTCGGTGTAAATTATGGCGCTGGCTCCGCAATATTCGAGTCTTTTGCCAAGTTCGATGGCGGAAATTTTTGAATCTTCAACCCAGCCTTGCGTGGCGACGAAGCCGTTTTTGGCGTCGATGCCAATTACAATTTTTCCTGGAAATTTTTTGCAAGCTTCGATAACTAATTTAGGATTGGTGAGGGCAATGGTGCCTAGAATGACGCGGTGGACGCCGAGTGACAAAGCTTCTTCAATATCTTGCAAACTACGAATTCCGCCCCCAAGTTGCGTCGGAATTTTTATGGTTTTAAGAATTTCGATGATGGCGGATTTATTGATAATTTTGCCGGCAATTGCGCCGTCTAAATCGACTAAATGTAAAAATTTAAAACCCAAATTTTCAAATTCTAATGCTTGACTTGAAGGATTATTATTGAATATAGTGGCTTGGTTCATATCGCCTTTGAATAAACGGACGCATTTGCCGTCTTTTAAATCAATAGCGGGGAAAAAAATCATAATTTTTTAAAATATGTTGATAAAAATTTTACTCAAAATTTGGCCAGCACTTACGCCAATTTTACTTTATACGATTTGGCAATTATTTATCAAAAAAATAATAAATCGCCTTTTGCGCAAAAATTATTGTGCTAAAAATAATAATTCTCAATCAAATAATGAAGAAAAAATTATTGAGGGTGAGTTTGCCGAGGTTAAAAAAAATCAAGAAAATCAAAATTTTTCTGCTAAAAAAAATGAGGAAGAGCCGAATAAAATTTTTTCACTAAATAATAAAAATTTTGTTATAATTCTTTATCTAAGCTTGATTTTAGCCATTGCGTGCGTAATTTCTTTTGGATTTTAGATTATAAAATTAAAAATATTTTTTGTTATTTTTTGCGAAATTTTGACAATTGATATTTAAAAAAATAATTTCTAAAATATAAATTTAGAGTTCAAAAATTAATCGATAAACACCCAAAAATTAACTATTTATGCATAATTTAAACGACAAAATTCCGAGCAAAAATATCAATTACACTCCCGCTCACATTGCCAATTTTTTTATTGTCAAATCGCTAGAAGATGGCATTAGCCTTGATCCGATGAAGCTTCTTAAATTGGTTTATATCGCTTATGGCTGGAATTTGGCGATCAATGAATCAAAGCTTTTTAACGAACCAATTTTGGCGTGGAATTATGGGCCGGTAATTTCTTCGCTTTATCATGAAATTCGTGCTTTTCCATTTAACGATAAAAATAATCTCGATAAAGATTTTCGTTGCGCAATTTATCAAGAAGATTCCCCGACATCTAAGGCAACGAACATTCCGCATGTTGATCCCGAAGATGTTAAGGTAACTAAAGTTTTAGATGCGGTGTGGATTAATTATAAAAAATTCGACGGAATTTCTTTGAGTAAAATTACTCACGAAGATGGAAGCCCTTGGCACCAAGCCTATTTTGGCAATGGCAAAAATGCACAACTTGATGATGAATTAATTAAAAAACGCTCGATTGAAGCGATAGAAAAATTTATTGAGCGCGAAAAAAATAAAAATGAAAATAAGCTATGAGCCTTACAGAACAGCTATCGCAAATCTTAGATCAATATTACGATCCGCAAAAAAATTTAAAAAATATTGAAGAAAAAAATGTTGATTTTGCCGATAACAAAACGTTAAAAAAAATTAATTTTTCCGAGCAAAAGATGATGACAAAAAGCCCTTTGAACCAAGGGCAACAAAATTTCAATCAAGAGTTAGAGCAATTAAATTATAAAAAAGCCGAACATGATTTTGATCGAGCCAAACATGATTTTGAGTTTGAAAAAAAATATAAACCTCTCATCTTAATGTGGTCGGCTGGGATTTTAATTGGATTTTTACTTTGGCTTTTTGGAATTTTTACTTTAGATTATTTTATTCATATTAATGAACCACAAAATAGACTTTCAAACCCCGTTGTTATTGCTTTGGCGACATCAACCGTTGTTGCAATCATTGGCCTTCCTTCGCTGATTGTTAAATCACTTTTTAAGTAAATATTTTAATTTAATAAATAAAAAATAACCAAAAAATAACCCAATTATGCTCACAAAAAATCAAATTAATAATATCGTTAATTTCAATCTATCTCTTCTCGATGAGGCTCTTAGGCAAACAGAATTAAGACTAAAAGATGCGTTGCTAACCAAAGAAGATTTAGACAAAAAAACTTTCTCCTTGCTATCGGTTTATCTCACAATTTGTACTGGACTATTTGGAATTTCGAAAATACCAGTTAAGGAAATAGAGACTATATTTTTTTCATTAACTTTTTTGGGGACTTGTTTTTTTGTCGGAATAATTTTTTTAATTTCAAGCCTTAGAACAAATGATTATGGAACGCTCTGAAGATATCCCGATACTTGGTTGCAAGAGGGAATAATTGACGGCGATGATCAGATTAAAGGTTATGTTTTGGCAAATATTTTGGTTGATTATCAAGAAAAAATAAAAATTAGTGACGAATCAAATTCAAAAAAAATTAAAAAGATTGATTGGGGTTTGATGATGGGAATTCTAGCTCCATTTGGGTTTATAATTATTCTATTTATCGAATTTTTTTCTAAAAATTTATAATCCTTTTTTTACTACAGATCCAGTGTTAGGAATTTGTGGGCGCGAATTAGTTGTGGAAATTTTTGATAAATTTTGTTCAGAATTTTTTGATTCCGATTTAAGGGTATTTTGCGACGCGTCTTTTGATTTCATGTCGTTTTTAGTGTTCTGATTGTATGGTGAATAATTTGAACTAATCATGATTGTAATGTTAATTTTTAGACAAAATTTTTTTAGATAATATCATCAATAAAAATAAAAATCAAATATTTTAAATAATTATATTTTTATTTATTGACTTTTTTATTCAATAAGTTACTTTTTGTAAAATCTGGCTTTTTTTAAATTAAAGTCACAAACTTCAATAAGAGTCACAAATATTATGATTGAACAAAAAGTTATCGTTAGCGAAAATGGTAGAATTATAATTCCCGCTATTTTCAGAAAAGAGTTGAATATAAAATCGGGAGATGAGTTGATTTTAAGGCTTTCGCCCGACAATGAAATAATTATTCACAGCCCACGACAATCTTTGCAAAAACTGCAAGATTTTGCGGTTAAAAAAAATAAAACTAACTTGGTCGATGTCTTGATTGACATGAGACGCAAAGAAAATAATTAAAAATATGACCACTAAAATTGTTCTTGACGCATCCTCGGTAATAGCCTTAATCAATAGAGAAAAAGGTTGCGAAATTGTCGAAAAATATTTGGAAGAAGCTATTATTTCAACCGTGAATTTTGCCGAAGTAATTTCGGTTGT
>CAXNDB010000085.1:0-4826 GCA_964201025.1 Rickettsiales bacterium UBA1997
AGTTGTTGCAAGTGATGAAATTTAGTTTTATTTTGTATTATAAAATACCTCAAATTTCAAATTTAAAATTATTATGTCAGATTTCGCCAAGCTTACTCTCCCAAATGGCAAAGAGATAAATCTTCCGATTAAAAAAGCCTCGATTGGGCAAGATGTTATCGACATTTCAACGCTTTACAAAGAAAGCGGAATGTTCACTTATGATCCGGGATTTTTATCCACCGCTTCGTGCGAATCAAAAATTACTTACATCGATGGCGATAAGGGCGTGTTGAGTCACGGTGGTTATTCGATCGAAGATTTGGCGAAAAAAGCTGAATATTTAGAGGTGGCATATTTGTTGTTAAATCACGATTTGCCGAATCAAAATCAATATCAAGATTTTAGCAAAAATATTAAAAGCAATATGTTGGTTCATGACCAAATTAATATTTTGCTTCGAGGCTTTCCGCGTAAGGCACATCCGATGGCGATTATGGTCGGAGCGGTGGCTTCTTTGTCGGCTTTTTATCACGAAACCATGGATTTGACAAGCCCCGAAGGATGTCTAGATGTCGTTTATAAAATCATCGCTAAAATGCCAACTTTGGCGGGAATGGCTTATAAATATTCAATCGGAGAGCCGATTATTTATCCAAAACATGATCTCGGTTTTGCCGAAAATTTTTTACAAATGTTATTTGAGAAGCCGACGGAAAATTATAAAGTAAGTCCAATTATTGCCAAAGCCATGGAAATGATTTTCGTTTTGCACGCCGATCACGAACAAAATGCCTCAACTTCAACCGTGCGTTTGGCGGGTTCGTCAGGTGCGAATCCTTTTGCTTGCATTGGTGCTGGCATTTCTTCATTATGGGGTCCAGCTCACGGCGGAGCTAATGAAGAGGTGATCGAAATGCTTCAAGAAATTAGAACGCTCGAGAGAATTCCTGAATTTATCAAGCGTGCCAAAGATAAAAATGATCCATTCCGTTTGATGGGATTTGGACATCGTGTTTACAAAAATTATGATCCGCGCGCTTCGGTTTTGAAGAAGGCTTGCGATGAAGTTTTAGGAGAGCTCGGCATTAAAGATCCGCTTCTTGATATCGCCATTGAGCTTGAAAAAATCGCATTAAATGACGAATATTTTGTCTCACGAAAACTCTTTCCGAATGTCGATTTTTATTCGGGAATTATTTATAAAGCGTTGGGAATTCCGAGTAATTTATTCACAGTGATTTTTGCGATTGCACGTTCGGCAGGTTGGATTTCACAATGGAAAGAAATGATTGAAGATCCGGCTTTTAAAATTGGCAGACCTCGTCAATTATATACGGGAAGCGCTAAACGTGAATTTATTTCGATTGAAAAAAGATAAATTATTTTATAAATAAAACTTATTAAAAAACTATTTTTAATAAATAAAACTTATCAAAAATGAAACCTGTACTCGAATTTGCGGTAAATTATTTTACCAAAAAAAGCGAAAAAAAAACTATTATAGCGAAGGGCACGGATGAAGATTTTATTCCTTACGCAATTCATTATGATAAAAAAACTATTTTAACCAAAAATGGTGAATTAATGCAAATAATTCGCGTTTCGGGATTTAGCAATACTTCCGTTTATGCTGAATTAATTCCACTACGTGAAGCCGTTCGTGATGCGATTCGCGACAATATTAAGCAAACGAATTTTGCTTTATGGTTTAACACAATTAGACGCAAAAAAAATATTTCTCCCGATGGTGAATTTAACGATTATTTTTCTAATCAAATTAATCAAACTTGGGAAGAAATAAATAATTTACAACATGATTACGTTAACGAGCTTTACATCACCGTTATCATTGAGGGGCTTGATACTTCAATTACAAATTTTAATTCTTTACTCGGTTCTTTTTCAAAAATTAGAACTAGAAAATTGCACGAAAATTTTCTCGAAAAATCTTTAAAATCTTTAACAAATGTAACTTCGGGAATTTTAGCGGCGATTTCTGATTATGGTGCCAAAATGCTTGAGGTTAAAGAGTGGGAGGGTGCTTTATATTCCGAACAAATGCGTTTTTTGGGAAAAATTTGTAATCTTCGTGAAAAACATTACCCACTTTCCGCAATTGATATTTCTAGCGAATTAACAACTAATAAAATTGCTTTTGGTAATAATGAAATCCAAGTGGTCTCTGAAGGGGATAAACATTTTTCAGCAATTTTATCTCTCAAAGAATATTTAGAAATCAGCATTGAATTGCTCGATAAAATTTTACAACTTCCTTTCGAGTTTGTTATCTCGCAATCATTTGATTTTTCTTATAGCGAAGCCGATTTAGAAGGGGCTAAATATCAAGATCGAATGCTTAGAATAAGCAATGATAAAGATTTTAGAGACATCATTGGTCTTACTAATTTTTTTGAAAGCATCGACGGAACCTCAACTGATTATGGCAAACTCCAAACTACTTTTATGATTATTAGTAAAACTCGCGAAGAGTTGGAGATGGATGTGAAATTAGTTAGTGAAAAGTTTCAAGATCTGGGAATTGTCATGGTGCGCGAAGATGTATTTATGGAAGATTGTTTTTGGGCACAATTGCCGGCAAATTTTCGTTTTTTAAAACGACAAAAAGTTATAAATTCATATAGGCTCGCTGGCTTCTCATCGCTTTATAGCTTTGCTTCGGGAGCGATTGGTGGAAATTTTTGGGGTCCAGCGGTGACAACATTTAAAACCATAACTAATACACCTTATTTCTTTAATTTTCATGATGGCGATCAAGGTCATAGCATGTTTTTTGGTAAAAAATCGAGCGGCAAAACTGTTTTACTAAATTTTGTTTTAGCTCAATCTCGTAGGTTTAAAACCAAAATTTATTATTTTGATTTTGATAATAAAGCCAGAAATTTTATTAATATGTTGGGCGGTTTTTATTATGATTTATCATATGCGGATCCCGAAGATAAAAATTGCCTAAAAATGAATCTTTTGGCGTTAAATACTAATCCAAATTTTCGTAAATTTTTGAATGAATTTTTTTACTCTCTTATATCTCCTTATAAAACCGAAATTCCTGAAAATGAAATTCAAAATATTGCAAAAGTTGTTGATAAAATTTTAATTAATAAATGCGAAAAATTATCCGAAGCAATAAAATTATTTAATGATCAAGAAACTAAAAAGATTTATGAAATTTTAAATTTTTGGGAAGAGAGTGGTTTGGTAAAAATATTTGATCACGATAGAGAGATCAACTGGTCAGACCGTATAATGGGTTTTGACTTAACTGAATATATTGATAAGGATTTTATCATAGTGCCGATTTTATTTTATATGCTTTATAAAATCGAAAATATGCTTAATGAAGAATCGCCATCGATTATTGTTTTTAAAAAATCCGTGCAATTATTAAATAATGAAATTTTTACCGATAAAATAGTGCATTTGCTTGATAGGCTTAGATTAAAAAATTGTGTGGTAATTTTTTGTTTTGATGACGAAGATTGCGGAGAAGAAAGTAAAAATTTATTAACTCTAATTTCTCAAAAAGTTTCTTCAAAATTTATTTTATCTAATTTAAATTTAAGTGATGATTTAACAGATTGTTTAAAATTGGATGATGAGGAATTGCGAGTAATTAATTATTTTGGCGATAAAAATAGAAATTTTTTATTAAAATTCGGTAGTAATTCCGTGGTTGCAAATTTTGATTTATTAAAGTATAAGCCACTTTTAAGACTACTCTCATCATCATTTGAAGATGTTGCCATTCTCGAGGAAATATTTAATCACGCTAAAGAAAGTGGTAAAATTATCGATAATGAAATTGCCATCAAGCAATTTTATGAAGTGGTTGATGCTTTAGAACAAGAAATTGCCATGCAAAAACAAGAAGAAGAGAGGCAAAAAAATCTTGCCAAGATGAGAAAAGCTCGAGGCATTGCCTAGATCGTTTAATAAATTTTCTCTAAATTTATATTTCCACATCTTTCTAAAAAATCAATTTTCACTCAAAATGCATTACCTGAGAATCGCAAATCAAGTTTTGTTTTAAAATACATATTATTATAAATTAAGGTAATATAGTATTTTTGTTTTAAACAGTTATAAACTAATTACAAAAGTGAAAAAAGAATCCCCTCCTTTAGAGGATAAAGCTTTGACAGTAGAGCTTTCTAAGAAATTTTTAGATGAAATTAAAAAATTGGTCGAGGAAAATTTAAATCCAAATGGTTTTGAAAATGAATTCAATAAAATTGCCCAAGAATTTCAAGAGCAACTTAGAATTCCAGAAAGCCAAAGATTTAGTTTATTAAATATTTTGTTAACAGAGGGAATTTCATCGAAATCATCAAAAATAATTGAAATTGGGCAAGAAAAATCGCTAGAAGAAATTTTGAAGGCTCTCGCGGTAAATGGTGAATATAATTTTAAATTCAAAGGCGGATATTACTCTCCAGCTTTAATAAGCACCGCATCAAAATTTATTGATGAAAACGCCAATTTGGTTTTAAATTCGCAAATTGTAATTCCATACCCAGGTACAATAAATGTAGATGATCTCATAGCGGGTTATATAAATGACAAAAATAAATTAGGATTAAGTTGTGAAGGTTTTTTATCTCAAATAAGAACTTCCGATAATCAATCAACATTTATACGAGATTTAAAACAAATTTCTTTATTCGAAAAGTCAAAAACCTCTTCTTTTGATCTAGATAAAGCTATTGCTATATATAGCTCTTTTCTATCTCTAGGTTTTGATAAAATGAGTTTAAAAAAATTAATATCTGATGGTCAATATTGCCCTCCAGAGCAATATCTTTCTTATGAAGGACTACTAGAGCCTG
>CAXNDB010000086.1:0-4799 GCA_964201025.1 Rickettsiales bacterium UBA1997
GCATCATGGCTCACATCGATGCAGGAAAAACTACCACAACTGAACGTATTCTTTTTTACACTGGAAAATCTCACAAAATTGGCGAAGTTCATGATGGAGCAGCCACTATGGATTGGATGGAGCAAGAGCAAGAACGCGGAATTACCATCACCTCGGCTGCCACAACATGTTTTTGGAAAGGATATCGCGTTAATATTATCGACACACCGGGTCACGTTGATTTTACAATTGAAGTAGAGCGTTCTCTTCGTGTTCTCGACGGTGCAGTTGCAGTTTTTGACTCGGTTGCGGGGGTTGAACCTCAATCCGAAACCGTTTGGCGTCAAGCTAACAAATACAAAGTTCCGAGAATTTGTTTCGTTAATAAAATGGATCGCATCGGTGCCAATTTTTATCGTTGCGTTGACATGATGAAATCACGTCTTGGTGCTCGTCCAATTCCAATTCAATTGCCAATTAGCGAAGCCGAGAATTATGGCGGATTAATTGATTTAGTTAAAATGAAAGCCGTAGTTTGGAAAGATGAAGCTATGGGTGCTGATTATGTTTACGAAGAAATTCCTGCCGACTTACTTGCCAAAGCCAAAGAATATCGCGAACAACTAGTTGAAGCCGCGATTGAACAAGATGATGTTTTAATGGAACAATATCTTGCTGGCGAAGAAATTTCCGAAGAAAATCTTAAAAAATGTATTCGTAAAGCTACAATTTCAGGTGCATTTGTGCCCGTAATTAACGGAACCGCTTTTAAAAATAAAGGCGTTCAAACTTTACTTGACGCAGTTGTTGATTATCTTCCAAGCCCAAAAGATATTAAAGAAATTCCAGCAATTGATTTAAAAACCGAACAACCAATTACCATTAATTGCGATAATAAAAAATTCGCTGGTTTGGCGTTCAAAATCATGACCGATCCATTCGTTGGCTCTCTTACTTTCGTCAGAATTTATTCGGGAACTTTGATTGGCGGAACTGGTGCAATCAACACCACCAAAAATCATTCCAAAGAAAGAGTTGGTCGTATTCTTTTAATGCACGCCAATAATCGTGAAGATATTAAAGAAGCTCACGCTGGTGATATCGTTGCTTTGGCAGGATTAAAGGGCACGACCACAGGCGATACTCTAGTTGAATCAGATAATGACATCGTTCTTGAAAGAATGATATTCCCCGAGCCGGTAATTGAAGTTTCAGTTGAACCAAAATCAACAGCGGATCAAGAAAAAATGGGCATGGCATTATCACGCTTGGCCTCGGAAGATCCTTCACTTCGTATTGAATCTGACCAAGAATCTGGACAAACCATTTTAAGAGGAATGGGTGAGCTTCATCTTGAAATCATCGTTGATCGCATGAAACGTGAATTTAAAGTTGAAGCCAATATTGGTCAACCAAAAGTTGCTTATCGCGAAGCCATCACTAAAAAATACGAATCAGATTACACTCATAAAAAACAATCGGGTGGTGCGGGTCAATTCGCTAAAGTTAAAATTATTTACGAACCATTGCCGGCAGATTCAAAAGAAAATTTCATTTTTGAAAGTGAAATTGTTGGCGGTCGCGTTCCGAAAGAATATATCCCTGGTGTTGAAAAAGGGCTTACTTTAGCTAAGGAAACTGGTATTTTAGCTGGTTATCCAGTGGTGCGTTTGAAAGCTCGTTTAATTGACGGCGCTTATCACGATGTCGATTCCAGTGTTTTAGCTTTCGAAATTGCGGCTCGTTCTTCATTCCGTGAAGCTATGGAAAAAGCTGGCCCAATCATTCTTGAACCAATCATGAAAGTTGAAGTCGTTACTCCCGAAGATTATATGGGCGACGTTATCGGTGACATTAACTCACGTCGTGGACAAATTCAAAATGTTGAAGGTCGCGATGTGGCTCAAGTTATTACCGCTAAAGTTCCTTTGGCTTCAATGTTTGGTTATGTTAACGGCTTAAGATCTTTATCTCAAGGTCGCGCTAGCTACAGCATGGAATTTGATTCTTACGAACCTGTTCCATCACATGTTGCTGATGAAATTAAAGCTAAAAAATCTTAATTAATTTCCGCCTCGTAATTGAAAATTTACGAGGCGAAATTTTACTCAGGCTATCATAGCTCAGGGGTAGAGCACTTCATTGGTAATGAAGAGGTCGGTGGTTCGATTCCACTTGATAGCACCAGTTAAAAAATAATTAACGACTTACTCTTTTTACTAAAAATACTTACTTATTTGCAACGATTAAATGTCTTTTACAAAAAAAATTAATCTTTTTTTGGACAAAGCTTTGTCCGAAGGAGCTGTAGATCAAAATACCAAACAAAAATTACAAAATTTTGCAGAAAATTATGAACATAAATCGTTTATTTCATTTGTAAATTTAATAGGTTTTTTTGGTGGATTTGCAATTATTCTTGGAATAATTTTGGTAATATCTGGCAACTGGGATAAAATCTCAGATCTCACTAAAATATCCGCTTACATTGCCCTACTTATTGGATTTCATATTTCCGCTTATCAATTACGTTCAATAAATCCAAAAATTTCACAAATCATTTATTTTATAATCGCTGGTTATATTTTAGCGGGAATAGGCTTAGTTGCTCAGATTTATAACTTGAGCAGTAAAAATGGCGAAGTTTTTTTGCTGTGGTTTTTTCTGATTATACCAATGTCAATAATACTTCGTAATAGCATAATTGGATTAATGGCGATGATTAGTTTTTATATTTGGGTTAATATTAGCGCCAATTTTAATTTTTACCACTTTAACGGCTCTTCACAAAGTCAATTATTATTTATTATGACTATGATTACTAGTATGATTCTTCTTCCGAGAACCTTTAGTTATCTCAATTATTCTTTTAATCAAATTAAATTTATTGGTTATTTGTTTTTAGGAATCGTTACTTTTTTAATGGGATTTGCTCATGATCTTTTGCCCAAAGAAAAATTGAGCTCGATATCACTCCATCCCATTACTATTGCAATTATTGTTTTTAACGTGGCTTGCCTGACAAATAATTTTATAAAAAACTTTTGCGAAAGAAAAAAACTTTTAGATATAATTCAACTTCCTGAATTTATGATCGCAATATTAAATCTAATTCCTTTATTTATTTTTATCGATCAAAGATTATTAATATCTGCAACATATTGGATCATTTGGTTTTTGAGTTGCGGATTAATGATTTACAGAGGCGAAATAGAAAAAAACAAAACAATGATTAACGTCGGAACTTGGTGCGTTATAATCGGCTTAATTGCCAGATTTATTGATCTAGTCGAAACTATGTTATTCACGGGATCAATGTTCATTTTATTCGGCATTGTTTTAATTTTGATTGCCTATATTGGAGAAAAATATCGCAAAAATTTAATCAAAAAAGTTTTCAAAAATCATGTTATCCAAAAATAAATTACTCATTTTAATAGCCACGATTCAGGTTTTATTTTTTTCTGGTTGGTATTATTTAGAATATAAAAAATTAAATGAACCGACATCAAAAATTATTCTCGTAAAAACCGCCCCCGTTGACCCTCGAGACTATTTAAGTGGAAATTATTTCACTCTAAAATATGAGTTTAGCGATTTATGGTATTTTAAAGACAAAAATGAAAAAATTAAGGAAACAGGAGCTAAAATCCATGCATTTCTTCAAAAAAGTGGAGAAGCGGAAAATGAAATCTACGCAGTGCTTAAGAAAAATGATATTTGGTATGTCCCCGATTATTTTTCACTGGAAAAACCATCGATTAATAGCAATCAAGTCGCCATAAAAGGACAATATAATAGAGCCTCCCAACAAATTGAATATGGAATAGAAAAATATTTTATTAACGAAAACATTGAAGAACTAAAATTTGAAGACAAGGTTGAGGTTTTGCTTACAGTTGGAGATGATTTAACCGCAAGAATTAAAAGCTTAGTTATCAATGATATTGAATTTAAGCAAAAGCGTTAAAACATTTTTTCAAAAATAAAATTAGCATAAATCTAAATTAAATTTAAGATATTTACAACGCCGAAGGATAAGAAAAAAATATAAAATGCGTGAAATTAATTAAAAAGTGCAATAGAATTGAAGCCTCGATATATCTGGTGCGGATAAAGATCAAGCCGTAAAAAAAACCACAAATTGTCGCCAATAAAATAAAAATAAATCCTTGGCTAAAATGCGTTAAGCCAAAAATAATTGAGATAAAAATTAAGCCAATAATTTCTGAGTTTTTTGAAAGATATTTAGAATTTTTAAACAATAAAATTACGCTATTTTGAATAAAGAATCGAAAGAAAAATTCCTCGGCAAAAATTGTTAAAAAAATCATTTTTATCAGCCATAAAAAAGTTATTTGAAAATTAGGAAATTTGGGGTCGAAAACTAAAAAATTACCAAAAGTGCCAAGGACTAGGAGTATTATCAATAAAGGCACGAAGAGCTTTATTGTTTGAGAAAAAATATTTTTGTAATCGCTAAAATTTCTTGGCGGATTGTAAGCAAAAAATAATAAATAACAGGCAATAAGTGGTTTGTCAAAATTTAACCATAAATCAAAATTTGAGGAATTTTTACTTAATTTAATATTGGTTAAGAGCTCAATATTATCAATACTTGGAAGCTGGTGAGAAAAACTAAGAATGGTGATTGCAATAATGCCAAAATATAAAAAAACTTTATGTGATGAAGGCGATTTTTTTTGATAAAAACTATAAACTAAAAATCCAAATAATAAAATTATCGGACAAGATAT
Organism: Rickettsiales bacterium UBA1997; assembly: GCA_964201025.1. Taxonomy (GTDB): domain Bacteria; phylum Pseudomonadota; class Alphaproteobacteria; order Rickettsiales; family UBA1997; genus CAILUF01. The sequence continues at coordinate 4,737 of CAXNDB010000086.1, forward strand.
AAAATTAACAACGCCAGCAATTAGAGCGGTTGCCAAGGACAATGAAAAGAAAATTATTGGTAA